>CALFHQ010000634.1 GCA_937876385.1 uncultured Pseudomonadota bacterium | reverse complement strand
CTGGACCGACGGGTCCCCTGTGGACTTCGACTATCGTTTCTTCGAGATGCCCGCTGAATGGGGCCAATACCTCGACTGCGTCGCTTTCACGGTAATTCTCGGCTGGTTGCCCATGGTCTGCTGGGACCCTCGAGCCTTCATGTGCAAGAGCCCGTGAGTTTCTGTCGCCACGACGAAAGTGGCGTCCCTGGACGAAAATTCAGTCCTCATTCTAGGCGAACGCATTCCAGAACATGAACGCTGCGGCGATCAACGTCGTGGTGGCGAATAGCTTCTTCAGGGCGGTGGGTTTGGTTGCAAGCGCCAACTTCCCTCCAATCAAGCCCCCAACAACGGCAAGGGGCACTTGAGGCAACGCCCAGCTCCAGTCGACGCTGCCGCTGACGGCGTGGCCCAAAAAACCCATGGCCGCCGTTGCGCTTACCAGGACTGAGGCCGTACCCACTGCCACTTTCATGGGCACTCGGCAGGCCAGCACCATGAGAGGAACCAGAAACGACCCTCCCGACACCCCCACCATGCCCGAGAAGAACCCGGTAGCCAGTGCAAAGGGGGTAGCGACCCAAAGATTCACGTGGGCTGTTTGACCCTGCACGTCAAAGCTCCACTGCCCCCATCGTCCAAAGAGCGGATCGAGAGGCCGGAGCAGCCCTCTCCGAGACAGGAAAAAACATCAGGAGACTGGCTGCAACGAGCAAGCTTCCAAACACCAACTTCAGGGCCATTCCCCCGAACTCCCGTGCGAAATAACCACCAAAGAAGGCCGTTGCGCTGGTTGTAAGCCCCAAAAAGACCGCCAAGCGCCAAGCGACCCCCTTGTGCTTCTGGAAGACAATCAGTGCGGAAAACGCAGTGAAAAACATGATGAGCTGCCCGGTAGAAGCCGCCTCATGCATGGAGGCCCCGGCCAGCACCTGGAGCAGGACATAGAAGTTGCCGCCCCCTCGACCCGCCATGGTCATGAAGACCGCAATAAGAAAAACCGCCGGCAGAACAACAACCAGACCCATCCTACTCCCCCACTGCCAGACGTTTCAGCCTGCTTGACTGAGAATCAACAAGACAACAAGACAATGGCTAATCCCCCGTGGCCAGCACCAACGGACAAAACACTCGGCCAAACCCCCGACGTTTTCAAGGCCTTTATACAGAAAATGAGGGTTGACCTTTCTTGTCCTGGTTGATTTGATAAGCCCTTGTGTACATGGAATTGTGTCCTATCCAGGGGAGGAACTCATGGGGAAATTTGCGCTGTACCTTTTTTCGACACTGATGGTTGCGCTGATAGGGTGTGGGTCGGACGATACCACTGAGTCAGACAGCTCTGCCACAAACGATGCAATTGCCGACGTTGCCGTTGTACCGGATGAAACCGGAGGGCAGCTCGACGTAGTGGAAACACCTGATTCCACGGACATTGCGGCACTTGAAGAGGTGACTGGCGAGATTGTCGGGGAAATCGCCGAAGAGGTAACACAGGAGATCATCGCGGACCTCGTAGAAGAGGTGGAGTTCCCTCTGGAAGAAGGCGATCCGGTGCCCGATTTCGAAATCAAGGCCCATGACGGCACCACCTTCAAACCGTCTGACTACGAAGGGAAGATGATCCTCATCAGCGCTTTCCCCGCTGCCACGACGGCTGTGTGTACCATCCAGACCTGCTATGTCCGAGACCACTATCAAGAGTTCCTGGATTTGAACACGGTGGCGGTTGGGATGTCCACGGACAACCTCGGCAAGCTGGCGCAATGGGCCATTGACGAAGAATTTCCGCAGCTACTCCTCTCCGATACCAGTCCAATAGGGGCCATCAGCGAGATGTTTGGAATCCTGGGTGACATGAACGGAGCGAAGTACACCGAGCGGGCCAACATCATCATTTCGGTGGACCGCAAAGTGCTGTGGAAGAAAGTGTATGTGATGAGTCAAACACCGAACTTCGGGGAAGTGATGGAAGTTCTGGAAGCCAACCAGTAACCTCAAAACCACCCAGGACTGTTGCTTGGAATAGTGTCCTGGGACACTCTTCGAGTTAGAGCCTCAGCTCTTTCGTGATATCCAGCTCGCTTTCCTCTCCAGTACCCAGCGGAGTTGCCTCAGCACGGATTCGGGATGGGCGATGACCTGTTCGTTCCAGAATCGAACGACATGATAGCCCATGCGCTGCAATATCTTTGTACGGGCTGCATCGGCTTTCTCGCCTCGATAGTGCCTATCTCCATCAAGTTCGATGACAAGTTTCTTGCTCCGACAAACGAAATCAATTTCGTATGCCCCAATGGGGTGCTGACGGACGAATTTCAGTCCCTGAAATCTCCGGTTCCGCAGCAGACTCCACATGACCTTCTCGGCCGAGGTCGGGTTCTTGCGGTTTGCACGGGCACGCTCAAGCAGTCGATTCATATGGAAAGTTCAACTCGTCAAGCAGGGTGAAGGTCAGCAGTCAACAGTGGCCCTTCAAGGCTTCTCCCGCACGAATCGTTTGCCAGCCTGTAAATGAATCACTACCATCGAAGGAATGAAAAGCCTACTGACAAGGACCATCGATGTTGGACGGGGTTCGATAGGCTACCTCGGAGTTGGAACCGCCCCGGCCCACCGGGTGTGGTTTCTTCGCTCGGGCGGCCGAGAAATCGCCTTGCTGGCGAGCTTGCGTCAACCCCACCGTCGCTCCTTCAAGGAGGGCCGGAAGCTCCAGTTCGAATACCGAACCTGGCCCGAAGACAATCTAAACGCCTCCGAGGCAGCGCTGCTGGAACGGTTCATCACTCGCTTGTTGCGTGGCGAAGACCACCTTGCAGCAGAGATTGCGGCGCCCAACGCTCCCTCTCCCCTGGATGGAGCCACCAACGTCACCAGCCGTGACGGAATGGACACCCTGGTTCTCCCGATTACTGCCGGCACCGGCTTCCCCCTGGCTTCAGTGGTCGTCCGCATCGCCTCCCGTGGCACCTTTCCCCTCGATGTGCTGAACTGGTCAGCCCAGGTCGAATGCGACTTGCCTGAGTTGCCCGCCGCAGCACTGGTCCAGATACAAACCGCCTTCCTCTCCATCATCGCCTGCCATCTCCTTGGTCTCCCCATCCCGGGCATCGGCCAACCTGAGGAAAAGCACAACAACCCGACCCGGTTTGCCTATTTCGATCTCAAACGTCCAGATTTCAACCGACGCACTCTCGATCACCTTCGAGTCCAACCAGGCGACAACCTGGTCGTCTCCATTGAGGTGCCGTCGAGTTGCCACAACCGGTGCATCTTCTGCGCTCCATCCCACGGTGAAGGTCCCGAACGACAGGCCCTGTCCACCTCCCAGGCCATGGAGGAAATCGATGGGATTCTGGCTGGGCTTCATCCCCAACTAACAGCCGCCCATCGAACGGATGTCGTGTTCGCCGGGCGTGATGCGTTCAATTCCGATTTCTTTCTCCCCGTGCTGCGGCGCATCCGAAGCCAATCCGAGGTCACCCGGGTGACCGTTGTCAGCCCAGGAACTCGCTTGGAGGATGAAGCCTACGTTCACCAACTGGCCGCTAGCACCTTAAGCGGCGTCACGTTGACGCTGTTGGGGCCCGATGCTGCGGTGCACGACCACATTGCGGGCCGCCCCGGGGCGCTTGCGAGCCTTGAACAGGGCATCGACAACCTGGCAGCGGCGGGGATCAGTTGGGAGTTGAACACGGTGGTCGTCAAAGACAATCTGCCACATTTTCCGGAGACCCTGAAGACGGCCGGCCGACTGGGCTCCAAGGTCAGGGTCTACACATACGTCAGCGAGCCCTTCGTCCCCCTTGAACAGGCCCAAGCTTGCGCTCCACGCTTCGGCGATTTCGCCGCGCTGTTGGTCCAGCACAAAGAGCTGGTGGAACAACACGTCGCCGCCATCCACTATGTCCCCTACTGCCTGCTGCCTGACTGGGCAAAGCCCTTGTCTGGACACTCCAGCCAGAGCTTTCCCGCTCCCCCGGACGAGCTACCGGAAGCCTGCAAGAGCTGCTCTGCCCACCCGGACCACTGCGGCTCGGTGTCCAGCCACTACCTGCAACTGTTCGGTGATGCCGAGTTGCACTCCCTCTCCGACGCAGACACCCAGTAAACGGAATATTGGACTGGACAGGATCCTGTTTAAACAGGGTCATCTTGACCAGCGATCATCCCCGCAAGCTGCGTCAGTCGGCTGA
>CALFHQ010000633.1 GCA_937876385.1 uncultured Pseudomonadota bacterium | reverse complement strand
TCATGGACCACTACCGCAAGAGCGGACGAGAGATCCCCACCGACGACCCGGACTCCGCCGTGGACCCGGCCAACGCCCTCTTTACCCAGCGCGGCCATTGGGCGGTAGGTCCCGTCAACTGGAGCGACCCGGAGGGAGCCCTCGAGAGCGAAGCATTCTGGCAAATCCTCTCCAAATGCCTCTCCAACCTCCCCAAACGACTCCAAGCCTGTTTCCAGATGTGGGAAGTGGACGGCCTCGACACCCAGGAAGTTTGTAAGGAATTGTCCATGACGGAGACCAATCTATGGGTCTCACTTCATCGCGCACGATTGAAGTTGCGAGGCTGCCTGGAATCCAATTGGTTCCAGGACACGGAGGAGAAGTGATGTTGACCTGCAAACAGGCCAGTGAGTTGATTTCTCAGGGACTGGACCGTGAACTCCAGTGGAGTGAGCGAGTGGGGCTGAGACTCCATCTGATGATGTGCCGCCCCTGCTCACGCTACGCCCGACAGTTGAACTTCATCCAGAGTGCCTTGCGGCAACACCCCGAACGCCTCGACGAGGCCGAAGCCCTACTATCTCCACCCATCCCAAAAGAGCGCCAGAAACGCCTGGAAACCAGAATCAGCAAAGAACTCCGGCAATAGCATCCACAAGTAGTGAAATGCCCTGTTCAAGAATTGGCTTCGTGGAGATTCTTCGACGGTGGTGGGGATTCTTCGACGTGTTTTGACTGGTGTTCTCAGTCAAACAAGATCAGGTCAGCCAGAGAGCTTACGGGGATGCTCTCTGGCTGAGATGGCCTTGTTCAGCTTCCGCACTTACTCTCAGCGCCCTTCTCGGAAGCGCCCTTCTTCTCTTCCTTTTTTTCTTCCTTCTTTTCGTCTTTCTTCTCCTCATCCTTCTTCTTCTCGTCCTCTTTCTTGACCTTCGATCCGCAAGAGTTGGCGCCGCACGAAGCAGCACCACATCCGGCCTGCAGTCCCTTGGTGGTGGCGGAAGAGGAGTCTGCTGACGCCCCCTGCGAGGTGGCTCCGAAGGCCAAGCCTCCAAACGAGAGGGTCAATGCCAGGGCGCTGATGGAAAGTGTCTTGTCCAGTTTCATGAGTTTCCTCCAAATCGATGTTCACGCCGTCTTCGGCGAATGTTTTGTCTCATGCAGCATCTCGCCGCATTCAACCCGTTGGTCGCACGAGCCGTCCCCTCCTTACACTCCCCCTGAAACTGTTTTTTGAGGCCAAGGGATATGAAATTT
>CALFHQ010000632.1 GCA_937876385.1 uncultured Pseudomonadota bacterium | reverse complement strand
GGAATTGGTAGAGAGCGGACAATCGCCAGCCACGTACGGTCCTTCTCCGCGGCGAGTGGCCAGGCTCTCCGAGGCGGATCTTTTCTTCCCCATCGGAGTCGGTTTTGAGAAGTCCCTTCGTCGCAAGATTGACGAAATGGACCACCGCTTCACGCAGGTGGACGTCCCTGATACGATCTCGTACATCGAGATCGGCGACGGCGATGGAAACGGAAACGGAAACGGACACGGAAACGGAAACGGAAACGGCGACGGCGATGGCGACGGACACGACCATGGTTTGGTGGATCCCCATATTTGGCTTGATCCGACGTTGATGAGTCTGTTGGCGGCCAACATGGCCGATGCTTTCATCAAAGCTCGCCCGGAGCATGCCGAGGTTTTTGCAGCCCGTTTGAAGGCGGTGCAGGCGAAGCTGGGCACTTTGGACGGGGAGGTACAAGCCCTTCTGGCCCCCTACAAAGGGCGCCGATTCCTGGTGTACCACGGCGCCTACGCCTATTTCGCCAGGCGCTACGGATTGGAGCAGGTGGCCATTTCCATCGCCTCGAAGAGTCCCGGGGCCCGCAGAATCGCCGAGGTGATGCAGCAGGCGGAATCGGATTCCTATGATGCGGTGATTGTCCAAAGCGAGTTTTCCGACCGAGAGGCTTCGGCAATCGCTGCCCAACTCAAAGTAGATGTCATCGAGATGAACCCGCTCTCCGCTGACTACGACGAGAACCTCCTGAACATGGCTCGGCAACTGGCAAAGACTCTTGCCCTGAAGGAAGAGCGCAATGACTGAAAAACACACATCGGGGCCGCCGGTTCTGGCCTTTGACTCGGTGTCATTCCGGTTCGACGAGCGCCCCCTGTTTGACAACGTGAACATCTCCATCCAGGAGCGTTCGTTGGTGGGCATTGTGGGCCCCAACGGCGGAGGCAAAACCACCTTACTGAAGCTCGCTTTGGGGCTGTTGAAGCCACACAAAGGGACCATTCGAGTATTGGGAATGCCTCCAGAAGAAGCCAGACGACAGGTCGGGTATGTGCCGCAGCATTTCAACTTTGACGACAACTTTCCGGCCACCGTGGAAGACGTCGTCTTGATGGGGCGAATGGGGCATCGGCGAAGCTGGGGCTTCTACAATCGGATGGATCGCAAGTTGGCTATGGAAGGGCTTGAGGAAGTGGAGATGGATTCCTTCTGGAAGACCCCCTTCTCCAGTCTCTCCGGGGGCCAGAAACAGCGAGTCCTTATTGCCCGAGCGCTCACCACGCAGGCCGACGTCCTGATGTTGGACGAGCCCACCGCAAACGTGGATCCGGCGACTCAGCGAGAGCTGTATGAGCTCCTCACTCGGCTGGCGGAGAAGCGAGCGGTGTTGTTGGTAACTCACGACATGAACTTCGTCGCCGGCGGAATCAAGAAGGTATTGTGCGTCAACCAGCGAGTGGTGATGCACGACACCGAGGAGGTCCCGGAGGGGCTTCTGGGGCAGATGCTGGGTACCGAGCTTCGCTTTGTGAAACATGGCCACGGGGAAAGGGACGACGAGCATTAAACAGGATCTTGTTGGGGGAAAGTCAGATGGATTTTTTTGAAGCGGTGGGACGATACGAATTCCTGCAGTTGGCGTTGTTGAGCGGGCTCCTCGCCAGCATCGCTGCCGGATTCGTCGGAACCTACGTTGTCAGTCGTGGAATCACGTATCTGGCTGGAAGCATGGCCCATTTCGTTCTGGGGGGGATGGGAATCGCTCGCTACCTCCAGGTCGTTCACGGCATCACCTGGCTCACCCCCCTTCACGGCGCCATCATCGCTGCCTTGTTGGGCGCCCTCATCATTGCGGCGGTGCGACTCAAATCCAATCAACGGGAGGACACGGTCATCGGTGCGCTGTGGGCCATTGGCATGGCCGTGGGGATCCTCTTTATTTCGAGGACTCCCGGGTTCAACGACGACCTCATGAGCTATCTTTTCGGCAACATCTTGATGGTCACCCGGGATCAGGTCTGGATGTTGGTGGGACTTGATGTGGTGGTGGTGATCATCGCCGTCCTCTTCTACAATCCTTTCTTCGCCATCAGTTTCGACGAAACATTTGCTCGGGTACGAGGCACTCCCACCGCCTTCTACTATGTGGTCTTGCTGATTCTCACTGCCCTAACCGTGGTCGTCCTTACCACCGTGGTTGGCATCGTAATGGTCATCGCACTCCTCACCCTTCCGGCGGCCATTGCCGGGCAGCAGGCAAAGAAATTGTGGCAGATGATGCTCAACGCTTCGATCTTGAGCGCTCTGTTCACCACCGCCGGAATCGCCGTGAGTTACGAGCCCGACTACCCCACGGGTGCCACGATCATCTTGATAGCTGGTGCTTCCTTTGTGATCTCGTTGGTGTTTCGGAAAATATGGCCCATGCGGAGACGCAAGGGGGAGAAGTAGGCAGCGGGCAGCAAACAGCGCGCAGGAAAAGCATCGGGGAGCGGTGGTGTAACAAGGTGCATTGGCCCTTTGGGTGAACGCGTTTTCAGTCAACTAGAGCAAGCAAGGCAAAGGACGCCAGCCAGTGGTGCCCTCCGTATCCGCTGTTGAACATTTCGTCGTAGCCTCGCTTCTGATATTTCTTCTCCAGTGCCAGGTACCACGGTCTTCTGGAATCGGATTCGGGCAATCCTCGGGCGATCCCTCCAAAGGCCCAGGCTCGGTGGAAGTGCAGTCCGATGAGGTGGCCTATTCGAGGGTCTTCCGGGTCTAAGACGGCCATCGGAGTGGACAGAGTTTCGAAGGCCGGCTCGCCTGGAGCGGGAAGGAAGCTATCAAGCCAGACAGCAAATTCGGCTTGTGGCAGAACTCGTCGCATGAGATCCGCCTCGGCGAGACACCCAGAGAGAAAATCCTCACCCGAAGGCTCATAGGAGATGGGGCAGGCGACATCCCCTTTGTACAGGCGCAGAGCCTGGGTTCGCAGCTCCTCCAACAGTCCAGTTTCTCCGACGACGGCCGCATAGTCCCAGGCGTTGGCCATGGCAAAAGCGGTGTTGGTGTGGGTTCCTGCACGAATGGGAGCCGAGAGCACTTTCAGGTAGGCAACCATTCGTTTGGAGAGGAGCTGTGCGATGGGGTCCAGGGCCCCTTTCCACCGCTTTGCATCGGGGTCGTTGAAGGTCTCCAGTTCCCCTCTGAGTCGCAGCATCCACCCCCAGCCGTAGGGGCGCTCGAAGGTTTTGTTACGAGGTTCAGTCAAGTAACGAAGCTCCTGACTCAGTTTGGTTGGAGTCAGGTGCCCGTCGAGGGCGTGACGAAGGGCCTCGGCTTCGGGAAGGTCCGGAAAGGT
>CALFHQ010000631.1 GCA_937876385.1 uncultured Pseudomonadota bacterium | reverse complement strand
AGGAGAGCCCCGCGACACCGAAACTGGCAGTCACTTGAAGGGTGTTTTCTTCGAATTCGATGGTCAAGTCCTCCACCAGTTTTCGCAGTCGTTCCGCCAGGAATCCGGCACTGCGCACAGACACGCTCCGGGCGATTACGACAAACTCCTCTCCGCCGTAGCGACCCACAAGATCCTCCGAACGAACCGCTGTGTCCAGAAGAGCTGACACGCAACGGAGCACCTCGTCACCGGCGAGGTGGCCGTGGGTGTCGTTGACCTTCTTGAAGAAATCAATGTCCACAATCAACGCACACAGTTCGGTCTTGTGCCTAAGGGCATAGGCCAACTCGGCCTGGAGGCGTTCATCCAGCGCCCGCCGGTTCGTGAGCCCGGTCAGTCCGTCCATTGTTGCTGCCTGGTACATCCGGACGAGAACCTCCTCTTCGCGGCTGTCAACAAGCTGAAACTGGAGACGCACCCCCGATCCCAGCCGGATTCGGTCTCCGTGTTCCAGTTGAGCAGACTCAATCCGGCTTGAGTTGACGTAGGATCCATTGAGGGAGCCGAGGTCCTCGACGACAAACTGCCCGTCAGTCTCCTGCCGAACTCGAGCGTGCATCCGTGAGAGGGTCGTGTCCTGAAAGGCCAACGAGCAGTTTCCTCCTCGCCCGAGAGTGAGAGCCTCACCAACCAGAGAGTGAACTCGGCCGGCCGTGAGCCCACTCATTTCAATGAGGATTCCCCGGTCCTTTACCTTGTCAACCGACGAGCCTGTGTCGCTTGTAGCGGACATGGCGAGGGTCGGCAAATCTGTTCCGGTGGTCTTTGGCATGACGCCTCCTTACTGTCTGATTGGAAATGAGTCAGGGGGCAACTTCGGTCATGAGGAGGGTTCCGTTAGCGAAATGACTTTCATCACCGCAATCGGCAGTAGCCATATCCTGAGCGCAGGCGGGAAGGGGCAGATCGTCGATGCGTTGGGTGAGAACACATCGAGCGCCGTCGGCATCCCATTCGGCTTCCGTGAGCCAATCTTCGGAGTCTACGCGGATGTAGAAGTTGTCGTAGAGGTTGAGCATTGTGTTCTCCACAGTGTGACTCTCTCCGTCCCCGCAGTAGTCTGCCCGCAGAGCTCGTGTACAAGCCTGGTGGTGCAGTCTCAAGTCAGTCTCGAAGCATTCGGTTCCATCTCCCTCGGAGTCACAAGCCTGCCCTTCGGTCCACGGCTTGTAGCCCATGGCCACGCATTTGGCCAGAACGAACCCATCGCAAGCGAAGGTGAACTGGTCAGAATCGTCGGTCCATTGGCCGGCACCCGGAGTACCCTTTTCGTAGTTCCAGGTTCCGGTGAGGGGAATGGCCAGCACGGGCTCGCCTGAATCATCCGTCCCGCACAGAGGGAGCCACCCTTCCAGCGTCTCAAAGCTGACACTGTACTTGAGGAACGGATCGTTGTCTTCCCCTGCCAGCACCATGTCCTCGATACGCAGACGGATATCCGAACCATCCTGGAGGTTTGCACTGAAGACGGCGCCAATCATGGAATTGTCGACCTTCAATTTCTTCGGCTTGCCCTTCTTGTTCGCCTTCCCCTTGCCCTTACTGAACACTGTACGACTCAGAGTGAGGTCTTTGGCTTTGCCGTGACCAACATCCACGTCTTCCAGGGAAACCGCCACCACCATGTCATCCTGAAGCGGCTCGCCGTTCAAGGACGTCCCGTTGAGTCCCCGACCCACGAGGTCCACCGACCACATGATGAAGAACGGCTGCCACAGCCAGAGAGCCTGGTCGCTACGCTCCACAGGCTGCTGCGTTTCCCCCACGGCACACCCGGAAGCCATTGCGAGCATTACGGCAATCGTGAATACGCTGGTTGAGTGTCTCATGGTGCACCTCCAAATCTTCAAACATTCGGATCAGTTCAGAGCAAGAGGCGTGCCATGAAGGGTGTCAAGATGCAGCGTGGAGATCCGGAATCGCCGTCGGCGCTATTGCGCAGGCTTTGCGTGCGCTTTACGCACATTCGGCGCACGCAGGGCCAAATCGGCGCAGACTCGGAACCCCACGGAGACGTCTCGGAAGGAGGGTTCGGGAGTCTCTCGGTTGTGCGTTCTGGCGGTATTCTGGTCGAAGTAGAAGCTCCCACCGCGAGCAGCGTATCCTTCGGGTTCGACGGAGGAGAGGGTCCACTCCCAGACGTTGCCGGATGTGTCATCGAGGCCAAAGGGGCTTCTGGAGGTCGGATGCATTCCCACCTCGTCGGGTCCCATTGCGGTGGGGACCTTGTCGTAGGTCATATCGAAGTTGGCTTCCTCTGGTCTGATGGTGTTTCCGTGGGGGTACT
>CALFHQ010000630.1 GCA_937876385.1 uncultured Pseudomonadota bacterium | reverse complement strand
AGTTGCGCCGAGATATGCGCGACAAAGTCACCAGCATCCGCTACAACCGCAAGGTCATTGAGCCGGTAGTAGACGAACTGAAAGAACAGATTCGAGAAGTGTGGGCGGTGGAGCGCAAGATGCATGACATCGTCGACCGCACCGGAATCCCCGACGAAGAGATGGATCGCATCCTTCGTAGAGTCGGTCGAAGCAAGAACAAGACCGTAGAAGGGCTCAAGGTGGACGCAGAGCGCCTCAAAGACTATGTGTACAAGTATCGGGAACTCAAGAAAGAGCTCACCGATATGGAGGAGAGATACGGCGTCGACATCGACGAACTCAAGGAGATCTGCACCGGAGTCAATCGAGGAGAGCGCCAGGCCAACAAGGCCAAGAGCGAGTTGGTGGAAGCCAACCTGCGACTGGTGGTCAGCATCGCCAAGAAGTACACCAACCGAGGACTTCAGTTCCTCGACCTCATCCAGGAAGGGAACATCGGCCTCATGAAGGCCGTTGACAAGTTCGAATACCGACGTGGCTACAAGTTCTCGACGTATGCGACCTGGTGGATTCGCCAGGCCATTACCCGCGCCATCGCTGACCAGGCCCGCACCATTCGAATCCCGGTCCACATGATCGAGACCATCAACAAGCTTATCCGCACCTCACGCTATCTCGTCCAGGAGATGGGCAGAGAGCCCACCCCCGAAGAGCTGGCCGAGCGCATGGATATGCCCGTTGACAAGGTCCGCAAGGTCATGAAGATCGCCAAGGAGCCCATATCTCTTGAAACTCCCATCGGAGAAGAAGAAGATAGCCACCTGGGCGATTTCATCGAAGACAAGAAGATGCCCTCCCCGGCGGACGCCGTGGTGACCCAGAACTTGAGCGAGCAAACTCGTAAAGTGCTGGCAACCTTGACCCCCCGGGAAGAGAAGGTCCTTCGAATGCGCTTCGGTATCGGGGAGAAATCGGACCACACCCTTGAGGAGGTGGGTCAGGACTTCTTCGTCACCCGAGAGAGAATTCGCCAGATCGAGGCCAAAGCACTGAAGAAGCTGCGTCACCCGACGCGGTCTCGAAAGCTGAAGACCTTCCTCGAATAGGACAACCAAACATGAAGAGAGCCGGACTTCGCTGGCTGCTGGCTTTTGCGCTGGCAACCGGCGTGGGGTGTTCTGCGTCTTCCCTGGACCCCACCGACCAGGGGTCGCAAACAGACCTTTCAACCGACTCTGGATGCGACGTCTACATCGATGTTATTCCCGACAGTTCGGATGCGATACATGATCAATCAGATTCAATCTATGACGCCCCTCTCGACGGTGCGTCGGACCTCCTGGACCTGCCCTCAGACCTCCTCCCAGACTATCTGGAAGGGGACGAAACCGAGGACCTCGAGCCCGAACTTCCCCCGGTGGACAGCGACCAGGACGGACTCTCCGACCAGGCCGAAGCAGAGCTCGGAACAGACCCCCTGGACCCAGACAGCGACGATGATGGAATCCTGGATGGAGAAGAAGTCGCTTTGGGAATCAACCCGCTGAAGAAAGACAGTGACGACGACGGCATCGAAGACGGCACCGAATTGTCCCAGGAGACAGACCCCGCAGACCCAGGGTCGGCTCTGGCCTACCACCCGGAGTGGAACCAGTGGCCCCGCCTCGTGTTTGGCCCTGAATCGCTGGAGGCCCTTCGAAGCAGAGCGGCGAACCCGCCCTACCCCGCTGACTACTTCTGGCAGATCTGTCAGGGCGCTGCCAACGCCACGCCGGCATCCCACCTCGATAGCTACCTGCCAACCCAGGAATACTATCGCTCCAGGACGTCCAAGAATGCAGCGTTTGTGGCGCTGATGACGGAAGACGAGGGGGTCGCTCAGCGAGCCCTCGACACCCTGTTGACCCTCAATCCAAACGTCCATGAGGTGGGCTTCGACCACCCCGAATACGACATGTCAGTGATTTTTGGAGCGGACGCTTTGGAGCAGTATCTCCAAACCTACGACTTCCTCATGGGGCTGCCCGGCTTCAACCCGGACGGCATGGCGCAGGGGAGAGAACGCCTCCTGGACCTCCTGAATCAGTACGAGGCCAACCTCACGGGGGGGGCCATGCTGGTCATGATAGCGTCGGCCCAGAACAACCACACCATCAAGGCTACCGCAGCCATGGGGATGGGGGGCCTCGTATTCAACGACAATCCAGACGCTGCCCGACGGGTCAATCGTGCGGTCACCGACATTCATTACTACCTCACGCAGCTCCTCGTTTCACCGGAGGGCGGCTATGCGGAAGGCATCTCCTACTTCCTGTACGCCATGGAGAACTACCTTCCCTTCCTGGTGGCCCAGGGGCGCCTGACCCAGGGTGCGCAATGGCACTACCGAAACTACTTTCTATACCGAGACCCCGAGGGGGAAGAAGTGGAAATCCTCCCCGACCTCCGCACCCACCCTACCATGGAAGCGCTCCACGAGTGGCTCTTGGCCGTCCGGATGCCCAACCGTCACTCCCCCAACTTCGACGACTCCCAGTCCCTTCCACTTCCCGGGGTCTTCATGGCGGGGGCCCTGAACGATCCCCTCTTTGCCTGCCACCTGACCGATGCTGAGCCCCACCTGGAGGACAGCTCCCATGGGGTGGAGCTGGCAGCGGATACGTTTGCTTTGTGGAGTCAGGACTGGAGCCCTGTAGCGCTGGATTGGGAGCCAAACCAGTGCGCTCCCGAGGCGGGCACCTGTGTCCTCCGCACCGGCTGGGACGTGGACGACACCTACCTGCTGTTGCTGGGAGAGCACGGAGCCATGGTGAAGGAAGGGGGGCAACATGAGCATCCCGACGCCAATCACATCACCTTCTTTGCCCACGAGCGACCGATCCTGATGGATGGCGGGTACATTCGCTGGAGCGACAAGAACCTCGTGGACAAGCCACAAAACCACAACATCGTCCTGGTGGACGGCCTGGGTCCCCCGGACCCCGACTACTTCACCCCGGGCTCCGATACCTTCATTACCGATTTCCAGGTTGATGGAACGGTATCCTCGGCCAGCTCAGCAACGGAATACGCCGACTCCCAGTTGAAGCGAACCGTTGCCTTGGTGGGCTATGACCTGGTGGTTGTGGCCGACGAGTTCTCCGGGGTGCAACCTCGAGATTTCGAGGTAATCTGGCACGGAAACGGCGGGGGGACCAACCCGTTCTCCTTCGAGGAGCTGGAAGGGGGAGGCTCTTACCTGCTTGATACCACTTCGGTGTGGCTGCGGGGAACCTCAACGTTGGGAGCGCCGGGAATCGACCACCAGGTGATGATGCACAGCTTCGAGTATGCGGACAAGTTCGAGCACGAAGCGTTGAGCATGCACTACGAGGGGACCTCAGGAACCGCCATCACCGTGGTCGCCCTCACTCCGGTGGAACAGCAATCCTCACCCATTTCGGCCGTGAACGGGGACTCCAGCGCCCTCACGGTGGATTTCTTGGGGGACAGTTGGGTTGCCCGAGGGATGGCAACCGGGGACTCTCCAGCGTCGGTCACTCTGCCCTGTGGAGAGGTCACCCAGACTCACACTCTTCTGCTGGTCCACTGCGCCCCCGACGGCGCCTCCATTCTGGCCTCATGGCATCTCGGTTCCCCCCTCGTCCCGTGACCGCCTTTCGTTGACAAGATGCCCTCCAAAATGATAGCTAACAAGAAACGAATGTGCGTTCTCGAACAGGAGAAACTTGATGCTCCCTTTCCTTTTGGCGGCCACCGGTTCTGAAACCTACGGCATCGATATTGTCGAGGTCATGGGCTCCGCTTCCACCATGGTGCAGGCGGTCCTTCTCTTCCTCGCTGGCATGTCTGTGGTGTGCTGGTTCATTATCGGCTACAAATGGTTCTACTTTCGCCGTGCGAGCCGCTCCAACCGTCGTTTCCTGGAGGTGTTCTGGAGCTCCAGGAAGATGGACGAGATTCACGATGCGACGCTGGACAACATCAACTCCCCGGCAGCGAGGGTCTTTCGAGAAGCCTACGCCGAGATGAAGCGACTCAAGGGGCAGGATGCCTCGGAGCGTCAGGGCAACTTCCTGTCCGGCATGGACAACGTGGAGCGCGCCGTGCGGCGGGCAACCACCGAAGAGGTCACGAAGCTCGAACGTATGGTGCCGATTCTGGGTACCACCGGCTCCACTGCCCCATTCATCGGCCTGTTTGGAACGGTGTGGGGAATCGTCGAGGCCTTCGACCGCATCCCGAAAGAAGGGGGCGGGGGGATTCTGGACAAAGTGGCCGGTCCCATGGCGCATGCCCTCATCGCCACGGCGGTGGGATTGCTGGCGGCCATTCCGGCCGTCATGGCGTACAACTGGTTCGTTCGCAAGATTCGCCTCGCCACGGGGGAGGTTGACTCGTTTAGTTCCGAGTTCCTGAACATTGTTAGACGGCACTTTTTCAAGTAACAGGTTAGGTGACTTGATATGGGTATGTCCGGTTCATCCGGCGGAGATCCCGGCGGATATTCGACGCTGGCCGAAATCAACGTAACGCCGATGGTGGACGTCATGCTCGTCCTCTTGACCATCTTCATGGTGGCGTCGTCGGTGGAGACGATCCAGGTGAAGGCGGAGCGGGAGAAGTTGCTCAAAGAGCGGAAGATGGATGACGACCGGTTGATGAGTATGGCTCGATTGGACCGCCAGGAGGACAAGGAGAAGGAGGAGGTCATCGACCGGACTCGGGACCGCAACCGGATGAGCCGCATGCTGGATCAGCAGGATCGAGTCAAGGAGATGGAGGAGGAGTTGCTGGACCGAAGCCAGAACGTCCCCATCGACCTTCCCAAGGCCACTTCGGAGGCTGTGAACCTGGGAGAACAGAAGAAGATTGTCGTGACCTTCACAAAGGACCGGGAGTTCTATATCGGGGACACGTTGGTGATTTCCTGTGGGTCTGAGGAGTTTGCGAAGCTCGCCAAAGAGCCAGGGGGGAACCCTGCGTGGGCTCCGTTGTCTGTGGAGGATCGAGCGTTTCGACATTGTCTCGCTGCCATCAAGACGAAAATGGTGAACAACATCAAGCTTCAAGAGGACAAGGAGTGCTACCTGAGGGCAGACAGGCTCCTTGACTACGGGGACGTACTCTCCCTGATGGCAACGATCCGTCACGCCGGTATCACGAAGTTCGGCCTCATCGCTGAAGAGTTGGAAGCCTTGGAAGAAGGGGACTAGCTCCATGGAAGAGACTCGCAGCACAACCGGAGGATGGATCGCCGGAGGGGTGGTCACGGTGGTGGTCCACGTGCTGCTGTTTGGGCTTCTTTACTCGGCCATGGCTGCGGCCCCACCCCCTCTACCGGAGAAGACAGAAGTTCCCGAAGTCAAAGTGCAACTTCCCCGCCGTCGAGGAGCTTTCGGCCCCGCTAGAATGGGCAACCGCCGATACGTCGATGGGCTGATTCCCCGGAAGGATCCGATTCCCGGGATGCGGTATGGTCGTCGAGACATCCTCTCGTTTCCCAAGCGCCGAGAGGCTGACAGCTCCGTTGGGCGGACCTATCGCAACATCCAGCCGGCTCCGGGCCGACGATTCGTTACCCGGATGAAGCAGCATGGACCTCGTGCCATCGATTGGGGTCCGGCGGATGGAACCATTTTGCAGGCGATGCTGATTCCCAAGTTGGGGGGCAAGGAGTTCGACCCGAAGAAGCTCCCGAAGCTGACCAAATACGAACAGCCGGAGAAGAAGGAAGCCGGGGTTAATGTCACCCAGGACAATCCCGACGGGGAGGCCATCAAGCACAAGTCGTTTGAGAAGAAGAAGGCCCAGGTGGACCGGCGCAGAAAGAAGCGCCCCACCCTGGGTGCGTTGATGGATGCCCCGGAAGATGACGATCCCAGGGCTCGAGCCACCCAGCTCTCTGAAATCGTTGGACAAAAGGACGGAAGTGTCCACGGCTCAGCGCTCACCGGGCGGGCAGGTGATATCTACCTGGGGAAGGTCACCAACTCGGTTCGTCGAAGCTTCAAGGTTCCCGTCTTCCTCACCGCCGAAGAGTTGAAGAAGCTGGTGGTTGAAATTGAGATTCGGCGGATGGACAAGAACGGCAGCATCGTTGCGTACACCATTCGAAGGAAGTCCAACAACGAGGCGTTCAACGGTGCTGCCATCGAGGCGGTGAAGCGCTTTGCCCCCAGCGAAGGAGGCTCCAGCAAACTCCCCGAGCCCTCTCCCGAGATGTTGGATCATATCAACCGCCGAGGCATTCTCATTCGTCTGGAAGGAAAGCAGTTGCGATGACTCTGCGTCCACGATTCGACCTGCTCCTTTGGGCCCTCTTTCCCCTGTTGATGACCCACTCCCCCGACCTTGCGGCTCAAGAACACTTCATCCCCTGCTTTGCCAACAGCGAGTGTCCCCAATCCATGCGGTGCAATTGGGGGCTGTGCGAAGACGCGCTGGCTCCCTCATCTGGACGTCTCTTTCAATTCTCGGTGTACACCTTTTTTGACCGCACGAGCAGCGGGCTTGATAGCTTGAACCTTCGACAATCGCTTCAAAAGAGGCTGGTGCGAGCCCTGGACACGAGCGGTTACTTCACCGCCATCGACGAGGGCGGAAGCTACCCGGTGACCATGGGCACCCTGTTTGAAACCGCCAGACGGGGTTCCGCCTATGCCATCCTGGGGGAATTGATGGAGTTCGACGGGGAACGGGCAGCACTTCGGATTCGGGTGTTCGATGCAGAGATGGGGGAACCCTTGCCGGGCATGGAGACTTTCATCGAGTTTGCTCTGTCTGATTCCCCGTCGGTTCTGGCAAAGTGGGTGAACTCGACCATCGAGCGATTCAGCGGCCGTCCCGGCATCATTGGCGCCGGCATTTCCTGTGTAAAGAAGCTGGCACCGGGGGTCAAAGAGGTGTTCACCCTGGATTTTGGTTCGGGAGCTCCTCAGCCGCTGACCTTCGACCGCTCCCTGGCGCTGCTACCGACATGGACCCCCGACGGGAAGGTGGCATACACCTCCTACCGGGACGGCTACCCGAGGCTGTTTGTGGACGGCCGCCAGGAACCCATTGCAGCCTACGACGGCATGAACTCCGGTGCGGAGTGGTCCCCCGACGGGAAGACAGTCGCGTTGACCTTAAGCAAGGACGGCGGGCCGGATGTTTACCTCCTGGACGGAGAATCGGGAAAAGTACTGCGACGGCTGACCGACAACCCTGCGGTGGACACAAGTCCCAGCTTCTCTCCGGATGGAAAGCGCATCGTTTTTGTGTCGGACCGAGACGGAACGCCGCAGCTCTTCCTGATGACTGTAGACGGCTCAGAGCAGACCCGGTTGACTCGAAGTGGAACCTACAACACCGCCCCGGACTGGCACCCTTTTGGTCCCTACGTCATCTACAATGGCCGGTACGGGGGGTCATTCCAGGTTTTTCGAATGAATGTGACCACAGGGGAAACCACTCAGTTGACCTGGGGGCCGGGAGACTGCGAATCTCCCAGTTGGTCTCCCGACGGCCGCTTGATTCTCTTTGCGTGGCATAAACGGGACGGTTCCAGAGACCTCTACGTCATGGCCTCGGACGGTTCCAACGTGCGGGCGATAACCGACGACGGCGGTCCCTATTACTCCCCGGAGTGGGCCAGGGTCAAAGACGGGGACGCCACGCAGTAGTCCTGGGGGCCGGCGCCCCTGTTGGAGTGGGCCATGGTCTTGCTCCATTGCGCCCCCTATGCTATATCTCCAACGGCAACATGGAGGATTCACAATGAAGAGACTTTTCAGTGGAATGCAGCCCACCGGTTCCCCTCACATCGGCAACTACCTGGGTGCCATAGAAAACTGGATCAAGCTCCAGGATGAGTACGACGCCCTTTTCTGCATTGTGGATCTTCACTCGTTGACCATCGACTACGACCCGGCCCAGGTCCAGGAAAGGATCTACGAAATGGCTGCCGTGTTGATTGCCGCTGGACTTGAAGCACCGGAGAAGTGCTCCTTGTTTGTGCAATCTCACGTGAAGGAGCATGCAGAATTGGCGTGGTTGCTGAGCACCGTGACCCCCATCTCCGAGCTGTATCGGATGACGCAGTTCAAGTCGAAGTCGGACACGCACAAGAAGAACATCAACGCCGGACTGCTGACCTATCCCGTTTTGCAGACTGCGGACATCGCCTTGTACAAGGGAGAAGTGGTGCCTGTTGGAGAAGACCAGGTTCAGCACATCGAGCTGGCTCGAATCATCTGCCGCAAGTTCAACAATCGCTACGGAGAGATTCTCCCGGAACCCCAGGAGAAGGTGAGCCCGGCAAAGCGGATCATGGGATTGGACGGCAACGCAAAGATGTCCAAGAGCCTGAACAACCAGATCGACGTCATCGAAGAGCCCGAAGCCATCTGGGAGAAACTTCGTGTGGCCATGACCGACCCGGCTCGACAGCGCAGAAAGGACCCGGGGAATCCGTTCGTGTGCAACATCCACACCCTCCACACCTATTTCTCCACGGACGAGCAGATCGAATGGGTCCGAGAAGGCTGTACCACAGCGGGGATCGGGTGCTTTGAGTGCAAGCGGGTTCTGGCGGACAATATCGACCAGCGCTTTGCTCCCATCCGAGAAAAGGCCAGAGAGCTTCTCAAAGACAAGACAGAGTTGAAGCGAATCCTCGATGCCGGGGCAAAGCGAGCTTCTGAGATTGCTGCTGAAACCATGGACGAAGTGTACCGAGCCATGGGACTCCGCTGACCCCATGACGTACTGGCACGCCATCCTCCTGGGCCTGCTCCAGGGAGTCACCGAGTTCTTGCCGGTGAGCAGCTCCGGTCACCTGCGGGTAGCGGAGTACTTCACGGGCCTCACAGGCCCCCAGACTCTCTTCGATGTCTCCTTGCACGCCGGCTCCCTGTTGGCCATCATCCTGGTCTTTCGCCGGGATCTCCTCGACATGGTGCTGTCCCCCTTTCGCATTCCGGGGCAGATCCGCGAGTCAGGGTGGAAGGCTCCCTTCCACGATTCCGGGTTTCGAGGGGCGTTGCTGGTGGTGTTCGGGAGCATTCCCACTGGATTCATCGGATACTACCTGGGGCCTCGGTTCGAGAACATGGCGGGAGCTCTTGAGTTCGTCGCCATGATGTTCATCGTCAACGCCCTGATTCTCTTTGCATCCAACCGTGTTGTACTTCCCCTGGCGTCCAAGCGACGAATGAACACCGGATTCCTGGGAATTCGCTTCTTCGACGCCTTCTTCATCGGCATCGCCCAGGGGTTCGCCGTTATCCGTGGCATCAGCCGCTCGGGCACCACCATCTCCGCAGCGATGATGCTGGGAGTGGATCGAGTGACGGCAGGAAAATTCTCCTTCCTCCTCTCCATTCCAGCCATCGTGGGAGCCCTCTTTTTGAACCTCAAGGACGTCTCCACCGTGGGAGCTCCCCCCATGGAGATGATGCTCATCGGTGCGGCCGTGGCGTTCGTTTCAGGGGCCATTGCGCTGAAGTTGCTCATGGCGGTGGTGCGGCAGGGGCGGTTCCATCGGTTTGGTTGGTACACCCTCTTCCTGGGACTGGGGCTCCTCGCGTGGCTCCACTACGAGAGTGAAATCGTGACCTTCTGGCAGTCCGTCACCCAAGGTTGACCTCCAGGCACCTTGTCTTTGTCGAAGGGGTGACTAACTTCCCCTCGGGATTCTCTGGAAACCATCTCGAATCGGCCCCCACGAAGGCTTTGACCTTTTTGTGGCGTTGTGCAAAAGTAGCTGCATTCTTCCGGGGAACCCGATTTCCCCGTTGCAGGTAAGGAGAAAGGTATGCCCGATCTGAAGACGAATTACCTCGGACTGGAACTGCGAAACCCCATCGTCGCTGGCTCAAGTGGCCTCACCAAGTCGGTGGAAGGGATCAAGCGCTGTGCGGACGCCGGCGCCGGAGCCGTGGTCCTCAAGTCCCTCTTTGAAGAAGAGATCCGGTTGCAGTTCTCGGACACCCAGAACGCCTTGGGGGCATCGCACTCGCACCCGGACGCCTACGAATATTTCCAGGCGGACCTCGCCACCCACCTGGGTCCAAAGAAATACCTCGAACTCA
>CALFHQ010000629.1 GCA_937876385.1 uncultured Pseudomonadota bacterium | reverse complement strand
CGGTGCAGTCGTTGCATCGGGTCACATGCTTGGAAACGTCGTCTTCCATTGCGTGCGGGTTATCCAGGTGGCTATCTATCTGCTTTCTGACTTCCTCGCATTTCATTTCGGTTCATTGCTCCTGGTTATGGCTGCGTGGCCCCCTGCCCATTCAGCAGCGCGACCAATCTCTCTTTGTCCTGGTCATTCAAGGTGGACCACACTTCGGGTTCGACACCGCGTTCATCCAACACTCCGGGGATGGACTTGGGTGGCCCAACTACTGAGGGAGCGATGGTGGTAGCATTTTGGAAATGTTTTTGAAGAAACTCCCTCGGGTCTGTGCATCCTCGCTCCGCGACCCAGAATGCCAGCATGAGTCGGCTCTTGAGATAGACCCGCTCCTCAGAGCCCAAAGTCGCTGCTCCTTCGGTTCGCTTCTTTTTGGAGAAGAACGGTTCCTGCGCCACTTCCAGACCGTCCAAGGTGTCCATCAAGCTCTTTAGACTGTCCTCGTAAAGTTGTCGGACTTCTCCTCCCGCCTGGGCGGCGTGCTGCGACTTCTGTTCGGAAGCTACGGCTCGAATCTGCTCGGCCTGTTTCCATGTCCGATCAACCAATTCCGACAGCGGCATGTGAGGATTGTCGTCATCGTTCAGCGGGACATGCTTTTCGATGATTCGAGAGCCCACCTTGATGACAGCCAGTTGGAGCTTAAGTCTGGATCGGTCCTTGCGGTGCTTGAAAGTCTCACTCTCCACCATTTCGCCCCGGGCCAGCGCGTAAAGTGGGGGCCAGAAGCGTCGCAGGAGGGCCAATCGGATCACCTTGCGTTTCCAACGCATATTTCTGGCCTTCTTCGGTAACCGTTGCTCAGTTTCGGTGAGAATCTGGGCCAGGTTGCTTACCTCGGCCATGCGTACGTGGAGATCTGAGATGCTGCTGCGGTCTTCGCCGCTAGAGCCCGGTTCAGGCGACGACTCGGCATCCTTCATCAGGTTTTCGACCTGTGAGAACCAAGTCATCTTGATCAACTGTCCATCTGCAGCGTGAAGATTGAGGAGCTGTTCGTACAAGAAATCGCCCATTCGTTTGCAGTCGGCTAGAACGGACTGGAGGGAGCCCATCGCCACATCAATGGCGTCGATGGGAGATGCCAAACCCATGGAGCCATTCTGCTGTCCATAGGTCGTGTTTTCGCCAATGTTCTGGAGGCATTCCTGGCTTACGTTGCTCTCTCGTTTTCTCCGCATTCGTTCCCGTGCGAAGGCCGGATCCGTCAACCGCTTCAGCCAATGATTGAAGTGTCTCTCAGACTCGGCTGGCCCGGACACATGAGTCAAGAATCCGTCCACAAAATCGAAGAATCGTTCATCTCGAGCGTAGGTCCATAGCTCCGAACTCAACCTGTGGTACCTGTGGTTCAACTCCTTTCCGTTGAGCACCTGGGCCAGGAGGAGCGTGTATCCCGCGTCAAAGAGCGTGAGTGCTGTGCGCAAGTCGGTGCAAATCCCCGGGCAGTCCTCGCAGTTCAAGGCATGAAGAGTTACGGCATCGAAGAGGCAGAGACGCGCCCGGGCAGTCTTGGGCGCGTTGGGGGTGGCGCCAAAGAGATACTCCAACACCAAAGCTGGATCGGTGGGACAGGGACAATCCCTCTTCTCGCGCAGGGATTGCTTGCGAACCGACGCCAGAGTGTCTCTTCGTGAACTATCGAGGGACAAATCGACGAATCGTTCCAGTTCCCGTTCCCGCATAGCCCAGAGCGTATGCGGGACCAGCCAATCCTTTGAAATGGTTTCCGAAGACTCTGGAAGCTCCAACTCCAGAGCCCCAAGTGCCTTGTTCGCAGCCAATAGGAGAAATTCTCGGCTCTCCTCGAAATGGCTGGCCATCTTGTCCCAGTTTGAAACCATGGTTGCCCCCATCCGGTGGTTTCTTCTCTCTTGCGATGATGCTCGGCTACTTCCTTGGAGTTCTAGTGGATGCCGGGGTGTAAGTCAAACACAACACAAACCGTTGAGACATAAGGGTTTTCAGGGAAAGTTGGGCCACATATCCCAATTGCATGCGGCAGACCCCCTAGTTTTTTTGGAAAGTCACATCGATTCAGAGTCACAGCACGGGGGGGGCGGTATGAAGAAGCTCATGGCAGGAATCGCCTTTTTGGGTCTCATGATCGCTCCCTCTGTAGCGCAGGCCACCCATGTAACCCCACAAGGCACGGCTACTTCAGTCTTTGCTTCCAAGGCATGGGACTACGCCCAATTTGTAGCGAATTCGGTTGATGTGCCCCAGAAGGGATCTGACCAATTCAAGACGCCATCGGACAAACCCATCACCGAGCACAAGCCCCCCCCCGAGGGGAATTAATAGAGAATTCAGGGCGAACCAAGTCGACCTGTTGACTAGCGTGGAAGATCCAACAACGGAGGAACCAATGAAACCGACCGGGCGGAATCGAGGACCCCCACGGCGCTGAATCCGGGTGTTCGGTGAGTGATGCCGGGCAAAGGGAAGGTTGAGGAGCGCCGCGTGAACAGACCAGCTTGTACCTGGTCTGCGACGCCCCCCAAGTGTCAAAGTTCGACATCCCCATCTTACCACCCATTCCAACACAGCGCAATGACTGAAGAAACGCCTTGTGTCTCGGCGGACGCCGCGGCACAGCGAAGGCGAATCTGTCCAACCATTGAGGAGTGGGACAATGAAGAACTCGACTGTTAGTGTCATGATCCTGTTTGTCGCCATGTTGGCTCTGCTTCACGTGGCGTGTTCCAACGAGGACGGGGCCGGCGAAGGGGTGAACCCCGCCGACACTGTCATGGACCAGCTCGACAATACCCCCGTCGAACAGGGGCGCGCAGCCCTGACCATCAACGCACAGGCCATGGCGGACCTCGGCGCACAATTCGTCTGTTTTGAGTTGTATGCCTCGGTCGCCGGCGGTGGCGACGACGAAGACCTTGGGGATATCGTCTATCAGGACTGCATCCCGGTGGACGTCTCCAAAATCTACCTTGAATACGAAGTGTATCTCATGCCGGGGTACTATCTGGGCTTCTCATGGCTCACTGATGAGAACTTGGAGCAGCTTCCCCAGTGTGCGCTGGCTCGCTTCGGCCCCTTCGAGGTCGTTGCACACCAGGACTGCGAGGTCCTCATCCAACAGGTGTGTCAGGAGGAGGCTGACGTTGACGGCCTGGCATTCCTGGACTTCGATGTCCAAATGATTGAGGGCACCTTGCAGCTCACCAATCCGGTCACAATTGAGGATCGCTTCAGCCGAATCTGTGTACCAGTCTCCATGAGCTTCACCGCCGTCGATGCGTCGGAACAGGAGGTGAACTGGCGGTTCGAGGTCATGGATGGGCCAGAGCTCTCCAGCGGAGAGTACGTCCTCCTGGTTGACCAAGGCGAAGGAAGCGCGGGCCTGCTCTACAAGACGCTTGGGGACTACCGACTCCGAGTCACCGCTGAGGCCGAAAACGGCGCCTTCGACTTCACCGAATTCACCCTTCACGGCGCACAGGACAACTCCGACTGCCAGAAGCTGGAAGTGTCCTGTGGCAACAGCGTTGACGTGGCTCTGACGCAGTTGGTCGGTGACGGCGGCTCATCTCTGGCCGGAGCCTATCAGTGCGACAACGGCGATTTCAGCTTCCCTGGGTGGGAAAGTGGGGTCACGTTCCGCCTGCCGTTGGGTTCCGCGGACACTCCAGTCACCGTGGCGCTGGGTGATCCCGCCGGCCATATGGCGATCCTGAAAGCTGTGAACCCGCTGGGCGTGGTCACTCCGTCGTGGTGCGTTGGCGCCACAGAGCTTCCGGGGCAGTCCCTCACCTTCACAGCCACGGACGGCGCTCTGTACGTCATCCTCGTGGAGCAGGGGGGCATTGAGCAGGGCAACAGCATCGAAGTCACCTGCGAGTAGCTCAACTCGGGGCAGCGGGGCTTTCTCTAGCCCCGCTGCCCCTTCAACGACCGAGGGAAGACGATGAGCAAACGAAGAAGGCACCAGATGAACACCCTCCTGATTTGGACGGCATTTTTTCTCACCACCGTTTGCGGCTGTGATGGGGGCAGCGAAGGGAACATCGAGGACGCACTCTTCGAACATGCCTCAACGTCGGATGTGATTCGCTTCGGTGATCTGACCGACGGGAACCGAATTGACCTCGAACAGAGCCTCGATGCCGATGAGACAGACCCCTCCGCCGAACTTCAACGAGTAGACGGAATTGACATGGACGTCGATTCAGAGACGGCGAAGACGGCCCTGGGTTACTGCGATCCCAAAGATTCCACCACCTGGACTCTTGGGGGGAAGGAGCCTCCAGCCTGTATGAAGTACTTCTGTGACGACGAAGGCATCCTCTACTGGGTCTGGTCACAGAGGATGTCCCCGTGCTCGGACCTTCGCTCTTGCCTTACAAATTGCGGCAACGGAGTTCGCGAGAGCGGCTGTGGCTGGTGCCAGGAGGTGGAGGACGGTGACGACATGGAGTGCGTTCCCTCCAACGAGCAGGACCTGGCAGAGCTCGACTTCGACCCCGATGCCCCAGATGCTGAACCAACGAAAGACGGCTGTTCAACCGCGAATCCATGCACCTACTCCCGTTGCATCCAGAAGGACGGAGGAATGCCTGAGTGCGGCCCCGCAAAGGCTCAGCCAGACCAAAGCCCGTGCAATGACAACGACGCGTGTACTTTCGGCGACCGCTGCTGGAACGGCACCTGCCAGATCAATCCGGCTGGGGACACGGAAAGTGGCTTGGTGGACTGCGACGATGGCAACCCCTGTACCGACGATAGCCGGGAGAACCTGGCGCACCAGCAGGGAGAATCGGTTGCGTATGAATGCAAGTGCGTCCACGAACCTGCGGAGCTCGCTACGGGAGGCATCGTACCTTGCAACGACGACGACAAATGCACAACGGACGACCAGTGCTTGGGAGGATTTTGCCTTGGACACCCTCGTGAGTGCGATGACCACAATCCCTGCACTGAAGACCTCTGCGACCCCAGCACTCCATTGGGTTGCGTACACGGCCAGTCCGATGAAGGCAGCGCGTGCGAAGATGGGTTGGCCTGCACAACGCAAGACACCTGCAGCAATGGGATGTGCGTGGGTGGTGACACCGTCCAATGTCCCACAACCTACCCCTGTCAGACTGCCACCTGCGAGGAAGTGGTCCAGGACGACGACGTCCATGGCTTCACATGCAACACCAAGGTGGAAGCCGGCTACTGCGTAATCCCACCCTCCGCCGGCCTCGACGAGGCCTCCTGCATTCCTGTCGGGAGCACCGAAGTCCCCTGCTTCGAATGTCATGCCGGCCAAGAGGTGGCAGCGCAAGTCTCTCAGTGGGCACCGTGCGACGACGGAAGCGATTACACAGGGGGTGACGCTTGTCGCATCGACGAAGAGACGGGGGACTGGGGCTGCTTTGGTACTCCGTGCGACCTCGTGCCCCTTCCATCGTGCCTCGAGTGGCACATGACCGGCGAATGCCATCCGATGTCTGTGTTGAAGCCGGGGTTCTGCTTGGTTGGCAACAGCACATGCCTGGCGTCAGGTGACAACCAACCTGGAAATCCCTGTTCCACCTGCGTTGAGAATCCCGTCACAGGGGAGTCTGACTGGGCCCCTCTGGCTGACTTCACCATCGTAGACGATGGGGACCCAGCCACCGTGGGCGACTACTGCCTGGGCGGGCAGGTTGTGAGCGGCATCCCGTCGGCCTGTCCAGTGTTTGGCGATTGCGCCAATCCCCACTGGAATCCCGACGGGAGCTGTGGCATCCCTCAGCGAATCGATGACTCTCAGTGTCTGCTCCTCGATGCTGGTGGCCACTACCGCTGCTTCGTCCAAGGACAATTGGATCCGGAGAATCCGTGCTTGAAGTGCCACCCTGGTTCGAACACTTGGGTGCCTGTGGAGACGGGTTATCCGTGTTCGGACGACCAGGGTTGCACATTCAATGACCGCTGCGACGGGGCAGGCCACTGCTTTGGAACGCAGGTCGATTGCGAATTTGGGAATCCCTGCATTACAGCTTGGTGCGACTTCACCGCAGCCAAAAACTCCGGGGATCCTGCCTGCAATATCACGAGCGTCTCATCCGACGGAGTTGCGTGCGTCAACCAATCGGGGGTTTGGTCCCAATGCCTCAACGGGGCATGCTGGGACGCTTGTAACGACCAGGATCCCTGCACCAGCGACTTCAAGGACCCCGACACCGGCACCTGCTTCCACGAGGCCCTTTGCGAGGACTCTGACCCTTGCACGGTGGACACCTGCGAGGAATCCACCGGCGCTTGTGTGCATTCCGTCGCCGTATGCAATGACGGCAACCCATGCACTGAAGACTTCTGCGATCCCACCGAAGGGTGCACTGGACTTCCTGTCATGTGCCCCCCTTCGGACGACCCATGCTCCACCAACGTGTGCGACCCAGACACCGGCCAATGCTTGCCAGAAGGCACTCCCGAAGGGACAGAGTGTACCGATGGGGACGGAGGGACGGCGATGGATGCATGCGACGGTGCAGGAAGCTGCGTAGGCGGCGTACTCGTTGGAAACACGGTGTTATCCTTTGAGAACGGTGGCGGAGTTCGCTTCCCAGTAGCGATGCAAGGACAGAACATGAGCGTCGCAGTGAGGTTTCGGCCACTACTTTCGGGGACGGAGGGTCTTGTCGATCTCTGGACGGTGCGGAAGGAAGGCTCCTCGCGCTCCTTGAAGGTCTGCCTGGCCCAAGGCGACGTAGCGATCGCCGACGCCGTGGTTGTGAGTCGAGGCGAGATTGTCCTCCTTCTGCTTGAGGGTGACAACCTGCGAGGGTGGAAGCTGCCCGGTAACGCCTCGCTAGAAGCGGGCGTTTGGACTGGGCTGGGGATCGTTGTCGAGGCGGGGACCCCACGGATGATCATCACCAGCCTGAGCAAGAACGGTGAGATGGTTCCTCTGACCTCGATGTCGACTTGGAGCCCTCTCGAACCTGGGGACTACGAACTGATCTTGGGTGCCGACGGAGAATACGACGATGGAGCCGGCTTCCGGGGAGAGGTGGCCAAGGTGGCCTTCTGGGATGAAGCGGTGAGCCCCGGTCCGTCCTTGTACACCTATCCGAATCTCTATTGCGAGACCGTGGGGACCCAGTTCGACCTCCCCGACACGGGTCCATCTCCTCTGGTATTCACTCGAGGCGGGCTCTTCGGTGGACAATTTGTGGACAACGACGGACTTGGCGGGGTGGGTGTGGTGGAGTCTGGAGCGGTCCCTTCCAGCGGTTCGCCAATCTCCATTCCATCCACAGATGTTCCCACTGCAGGGTGTCCAAAGGCCTATCCCTGAACGGTTTCATGGATTTCTCGAGTCAATTTCCCAAACCGCCCCGGCTTGCTCTCCTGGTATTGGTGAGGACACCAATCGACAAAGAGGTGGAAGAGATGAAAGCACGACTGAAATGCGGCTGCAGTTCGAGTCTGGCGGCAATGGTGGCATTGGTTCTGGCATTTGCACCAGCCATCGCTGAAGGGCGAGGGGCAACCAGCACCAACGAAGGTCCTTCTCTCAACGATGTCGATGTGGATGTGGGCGAAATCGTACTCCCGGACGAATATGCAGGTGGTCTGCGCACCTCCATCCGAGAGAACGCTCTCGTGATTCCATCGGAAGTGCGCGCCGGCTTCTCCATCCTGGTCTTCTCCTTCAGCGTCCAGGTCAAAGTGGCAGTCGACGGCCACCTGGCCATCGACTGCGGCTTCCGCCGCTGGGCAGATGCTACCAATGACGACCGCTATGAACTCATTGATCGGGCTCGTCCGGAGCCTGAATCCGGCGAACCCCTGCCTCTCCTGCAGTTCAGCTCCACTTTCTAATCTGGATTGCCCCCGAATCTTCACCCCACCCAAACGTTCTTTGAGTCCCAAACACGCCGAAATCCACCGTTGGGATTTCACATCTGCCTGAATTCAAAACCGCTCCACCGCAATTGGAAGGATTGGGCTTCAGTTTGTGGGATCGGACTCAGTGGGAATGGGGTTTTTGCGATCCAGGGCGCTTCGGGTGGCCTCTTCCCGGCTCTTTTCTATGGGAACAACCAGCCTTCCGGTGGTATCGATGACCCCCCAGCGACCTCCTTTGAAAGTCGAGTATTCACCCTCAGTGACCAGCTCAGCGTCGGTAGCGACGAGGGCATAGCCCCCTTCAAACTGGGTGGCGAATTGGAAGACGGCGGGGATGACGATCTGGCCTTGATGGTTGATGAAGCCTACCTTCCCTTCCTGAATGATTCGGGAGAGGCCGCCCTCAAAGTAGTCCGGGCCGTTGTCGAAATCCACAGCGTCCAACACCCTGCCGTCTTTCTCAAAAAGCCAGGCCCACCCGATGCGGTCGAAGTACACGGCAGCGAGCCCGAATTCGTCGTATTGCAGGGCCTTTCGAATCGTTGGATGGACCACCAGGCGTCCATCCACGACCTCTCCGCACTGCTCGATGCGTTGCGGGCCTTGATCTTCGGAGATGGTCACGCACTTGAACGGCCCAGTTCCCATGGTCGGGCCATAGCACCCCGCCGCAACCAGAGCTACGGCAAAGAGAGTGAAAATCGGTCTCATAGTCAGTTGCTCCTGGCCGGTTGGAGGAGACGAATCATCTCCTCCGCATTTTGCACGGCCTTTCCTTCAAAGTGATTATTGAAAAAGACGAAGGTCTCTTTGGCGCGCTTCTTCATGGTCTCCAGTCGAGGCACCCAGGGGGCCAACTCGGAAGGCTCGTACAGGTAATCATAGCGTTCCTCGGGGCGCTCGTGTTCCCACCATTTGGCACTGTTTCTTCCGTGAAAGCGAAGATAGCCAACATCGGACGTGACCACATTCAACGGGGGGAGGAGGCCGTCAATGGGGGGTTCATCCACACAACAAAAGCCCAACTCCAGCTCCTTGAGAAACTCAAAGAAGCGCTGAGTGACCCACCTGCGATTGCGGATCTCCACGACCATCGGGTGTCGAAAATAGCTTCGAAGACGCTTGATTTGCTCAAAGCTCTTCTTGTCAGGCTTGAACGAATAGGGAAACTGGGCCAGAAGAGGCCCCAACTTGCCCTGCTCTCGAAGGGGGGCAAGGCAGGCCTCAAAGGAGCGCGCATCGGCCAAGGTCCCCGTGCGCTGGTGGGTGAAAATGCCGGTAAGCTTCACCACCGCCCGCATCCCCTCGGGGCTTCGGTCGGCCAAAGACTTCATGGTGGCGGTGGAAGGGAGGCGATAGAAGGTGTAGTTCACCTCCACTGTGGAGAAGCGCTTGCAGTAGAGTTCGAAGAAATCTCGGGTGGAGGTTCCTGCGGGATACACGGGACCAACCCAATCCTTGTAGTGGAACCCCGAGGTTCCGATGTGAATGGCACCCGACATGGTCCCTCCTTGACCTTCCAACTCTTCGACGGCACAAAGCGACCGTTGGCCTCCCCACAACCCTACACGGCCTGCCAGTACTCGTGAAGCATTTCTCGAACGGATCCCTTGTCCACTTCGGGTGCTACTCCATCGTCCAGTGCCTGAAGTTGGCGTCGCATGGCATCCCCGGCGTTCCATCCGCACAAGGTCGTAGCGAGGCGCCATTCCTGGTTCATGTTCGTGTGAAACAGCGCCGGATCGTCGGTATTGATGGACACCGAAACTCCCCCTCGAGCCAGAACCGGGAGGGGGTGAACGTCCAAGGAGGAGACCGCAGACGTGTAGACATTGCTGGAGATGCAGATTTCAAGGGGAATCCCCAACGCTGCCAGGGTCTTCATTAACTCCGGGGAGCTTGCCGCAGCGATTCCGTGGCCAATTCGCTTTGGCGACAAGGTCGCTATGGCCTCTTCCACCGAGGCCGGTCGCCCGGTCTCCCCAGCGTGCACCAGCACCGGCAAGGAAGCCTCGGCGCACACGGACGCAGCCTCCACAAAGGCGCTGTGCGGGTACGCATCCTCCCCCCCGGCGAAGTCAAAGGCCCGCACGAGAGGGTCTGCAGTGGCCGCTTCCCGAGCCATCTCGGCGACGATATCCGGTCCCATGTGACGAGAACCGATGACCACCAGGG
>CALFHQ010000628.1 GCA_937876385.1 uncultured Pseudomonadota bacterium | reverse complement strand
ACCTACAACAAGACCCTGAAGCGGACCTACCAGGCCGGAACCGTCCGCCAGCATCCAACCTTCGACTACCGCATGACCGGGAACGGATCGGTGGTGGTCACCTTCCCCGGACGCTCATCCAGTCGCCTGGTGCTTCCCGAAGGAATGGTGGGCAACTACCTGTTCTATGACCCCGACGAGGACATGGTGCTGGCCGAGGTGGACAAGAAAGCCGCGGAAACCCGCAGTCTGGCGGTGCCTCCGGGTTCCTACGAAGTGTACCGACGCTCTGACAGAAACCTGGAGCGGGTTCATGTCACTGTAAAGGAAGGGGAATCCACGGTGGTCCCCTTTGGAAAGATGGTAAAGGTTTCTCGCAATACGCTGGTGGACAAGGGTCGTGAGGCCGAGCTTTCTGTGGGTGCCAAGGCAGGCTACCAGGTATTCTGGAATCGGCAGGTTCGAGAACGGTCTCTCCTCCCCAGCGTCCTCGGAGGGTTGGAACTTCGAGTGGACCATTGGCTTCCCTACGACCTCACCCCCTATGTTGAGATCCTGGTCGGCGGGGGAGTAAATTCCCAGGGCACGAGTTCCCAGGGCCCTCTGGCCCAAAGCTTCACGGTTCTGGAAGGGACCCTGGGGCTCGCCTGGGCTCCTTTGACCACTCCGTTCCGTGTCGAGCTTTCCCCCTCCGTAGGGATCTTCTATGTGCGCAGAACGATTGAAACAGGTGATGCCGGAAGTCCCGTCGAAGATTCCTATGTTTCCGCTTCGCCGGGAGCCTCGTTAACCCTATCGAAGCAACTGTTCAGGAATTTCACCCTGGCCTTTCAGGGACGCACGGGCTATCTCTACTTTCGTGAAGATGGCGCCGGGAAACACCTCGTCTTCTCCGAGTTCTTCCTCACCGCCTGGTTGAATCTGTAGAATCTCACTCAGCGGCTTGCTTGGCAGGATTGTCCAGAAGATAGGGAAGGATGTTTCTCATGTCCGAGCCGTCCACGACGACATCGCTCACTTCAGCCAACTCGTCGGACTTGCAGTTGAACGCCACGGAGAACCCGGCGGCTTTGGCCACTGCGACGTCGTTGAAGTTGTCCCCGACGTAGGCCGTCTTCTCCAACGGAATCCCGAGACGGTGTGCGACCTCCCTGAGACCCACAGCCTTGTCCCAGACATCGTAGGGGGTGTGCTTCCAGGCCACCAGCTTCCCCGCCTCGTCGAAGGTGAGGCGATTCAAATACAGCTCGTCAAAGTACTCGGCCAGCCCGAATCGCTCCACGACCACATCGATGGAGCCGGATATCACCACAAGATAGGCTCCGGCTTCCCGAAGAATCTCAAGAGTCTGCAGAGAGCCTGGAATGAGCTTCATCCCCGCCAATGCCAAATCGATGGTGGCGCGGTTCGCCCCCTTCTCCAGCAATATCTCGATGTCGTGCTCAAACCACTCCTGGTAGTTGATCCGACCCTCCATATAGTCAGAAAAGGCCTTCTTCCGGGCGGCTTTTGGGGTATCAAAGTACTCGTGCAGGGTGTACCAGACGAATACTGTGTCGTCGATGATGGTGCCGTCCAAGTCGAAGGCCACCAGATCATATCGGGTTGTTGCGCTCAATGCTTCACCTCTGGAACAAACGTCAGCGGATACACTACCTGGCAGGGTACGTCCCCCGGTGCGGGATACTGAAGTCCCTTGAACACTGCAACCAGGCAGGTTTCAAGGGCCTCGTTCTTGAAGTCGTCCAACATCCAGCGAAATCCCGTGGCCTTCCCCTCCGGCGTCAGCGCGAAGGCCAGTCGCATTTTCCCTTCACGGGGGGGCACGACATGGGTCAGATAGCACCGCGGAATCCCTCCGGTTCCCTGTCGTTCCGGGAGGATCTGTGCCACGATCCCGTCCATATCGCACCCTTTCCCTGTTTGCTGAAATACGGGCCTGCACTTCTCGCCATCTCTTTCCTGCAGTGGGGCATTCATGTTGGGGACCACTGCAGTGTTCCCCCCCTCTGGTGGCTGGATGGCATCCGCCACGTCCTTTGCGTCGCTCCTTTTTGGGGGTGACTCCTGGGTGGCCCTACCCTTCTTCTTGGTCGCGAGAGGAGCAGTTTCCGGGGGGTTCTCCCCCTTGCAGCCCGGTCCAATGGCGAGGACTACGGCGACAATGACGAACAACAAGGGTGCTGTGGCATTTGCTTTCATTGTGAACAAACTAGTGACTCCACCACGGTTTCGGCAATGGCTCTCGAATCTTCTGGTCAACGAGCCACTGCACGACGGTTTTCAGATCTGCCCACGCCTTCCCTTTGTGTTCAGGCCTGCGCAGGAGAAAGGCAGGATGGTAGGTCGGAATGAGGGGCACGGAGTGGAAGTCGTAGAGACGCCCTCGCAGGCGTCCCAAACCGACGTCGGACCCTAGAATCGATTGGACAGCAGGTCGCCCGAGGGTGGTGATGATGGCCGGCTTGATAAGCTCCACCTGGCGCTCCAGGAGGGGTCGGCACGCTTGCACCTCGTCCGGCTCCGGGTCTCTGTTTCCCGGCGGTCGACACTTCACGATGTTTGTAATGAAGACCTCTGCTCGGTCCATACCAGCGGCATTGAGCATTCGGGTAAGGAGTTTCCCTGCGCGCCCCACGAAAGGTTCGCCTGTGCGATCCTCGTTGGCACCGGGGCCCTCGCCAATGAGCATCACGGAGGCATCTTCGGCCCCTTCTCCAAAGACCACGGAGTTTCGAGTGCGACACAACTTGCATGCCGTACAGCTCAGACTGAAGGCACGCAATTCGTCCAGATCGTCCATCTTCGCCACACGCTCCACATCCACGGGAACCAGCTCGGCTCCTTCCGCCGGAACGTCCGGTCTTCTTCTCGAAGCCCGCTTCAGTTCCAGGTCAGGAACTTCGGCGGCCGTCACAGGTTGCTCTACGGCGGGCAAATCGGGGACGGTGAGGAAATCTGCGGGAACCGAGATGCGGTTGGTGTCGTTGGTTTCCAGGTGAACGAGCAGAGAGCGGGCATCCTGGGCAACGTCCTTGAGTTCCCGGAGGAGTTCAACAGGTAGCTGCTTTGGAGTCCCGGTTTCCGTCATGGCGCCACACCCTCTGCGCCGGAGAGCCGTTCGTGGAGGATCGCCAGGCCCAGGAGTGCGAGGTCTTTTTCGACCACTTGAATGGTGGTCGAGTCTCTGGCAATCAAGGAAGCCAGTCCTCCCGTCGCTACTACGGTGGGGTCAAAGGAGATTTCATTTCTGAAGCGGGCCACCAGTCCGTCCACCATGGCCACATATCCATAATACACGCCGGACCGCATGGCATCCTCTGTGCTACGTCCGATGGCGTTGTCCGGTCTGGCCACTTCAATGCGCGGTAGTCTCGACGCCCTTGAGAATAAGGCATCCATACTGACCTTGACCCCTGGGGTGATGCACCCGCCCAGGTAGACGCCATCAGGGGTGATGACATCAAAGGTCGTTGCCGTCCCGAAGTCCACGACGATGCTCCCTCCAAATCGCAGGTGTGAGTAAGCAGCGTTGACCAATCGGTCGGCTCCCATCTCCTCAGGTCGATGGTAGCGAAGCTCGATCCCCACATCAATGCGATGGTCGATGATGATGGGGTTCTTCCCGGTGAGTCTCTTGCAAAGTCGTCGCATCGGGTAGAGGGCAGGGGGCACGACGCAAGAGATGATGGCGTCGGTTACCTTCGACAGCCGGCTTCCTTCTCGCTGAAAGAGCGGCGCCATGAGTGCGAAATACTCGTCCTCGGTTCGATTCCGCCGGGTCTCCAATCGGTAGTCGAGGGTCAATGCACCCCCTTCCACCAATCCGAAAACGGTGTTGGTGTTTCCAACATCAACCACCAACAGCCCGCTGCTACGCCCTTCTTCGGACATGATGAACCTCTCCCGCCTGGCAACGTATCGATTGTGTTTCGGTTTGCACCACAAGGGCGCCGTCTTCATCCACATCGACGATGGTTCCTTCCACCACCGTCGAACCGTGTTCCATGGTAACTCTTTGGCCCAGAAATGGGAAGCAAAGCAGGTACTCCGCTCTGGGGAACACCCGGGTCCTCTTGAACTCAAAGAGGGCCTCCACAAGCGCCCCGGCGCAAGAAACCAGAACATCCCCCAGCTCCATCGAAAGCTTCGAGCCGACATGTTTTTGCAGAAAGGTGGCCGGCACGCAGTCCGGCTCCAGGCTCGGCGCCGAAGCCACGTTGAGCCCTACCCCGACAAGGATCCGCTGGCGGTGTTTCTCGGCCAGGATGCCCCCTACTTTCTCCTCGTCTATCCACAGATCGTTTGGCCACTTCAGCTTCACAGGCACACCCATCTTCTCCAAAGCGGTCGCCAGCGCCAGACCAGCGACCAGGGGAAGTGGGCCGGACTCTCGGGTCATCGGGCCGCTCCAGGGCACAGCCACCGTAAAGGCCAGGGAACCGGGGGCAGAGACCCAGCGATTGCCTCGCCGTCCTCTCCCCGATTCTTGACGAGTGGAAGCCACCAGGATGGCACCGTCTCCGAGGGGCGCCTGGGAGGCCACGTCATTTGTGGACGAGGTCGTCTTGAGGAGGATCACTGAAGCGAAGTGGGCGTCAAGGCGTTGTCTCCCGGAGTCTGTGAGGTAAATGGAGGACACCATTGCTCAGGAATTGGTTGGGAGGATCAGCATGGAGAGGTCTGCACTGGGAGCCGAATGTGTGAGGGCACCGACGGAGACTCGATGGACCCCCGTCTCAGCGATCTGCCTGACTCGAGACAGAGTGACCCCCCCGGACACTTCCAGGGTGACTCGATCTCCCACCAGTTGCACCCCTTTGCTGATCTGGCCCAGATTCATGTTATCAAGGAGGACGATATCGGCTCCATATTCCACCGCCAGAACCATCTCTTCCATGTTCCTCACCTCGACCTCCACGGGGAGATCCGGGTGGGCTTTCCTGGACTTCTTGATGGCCTTTGGGATGGAACCGGCTGCTGCGATGTGATTCTCTTTGATGAGGATGGCATCGTACAAACCGATTCGATGGTTGTGGGCCCCGGCACATCGCACGGCATACTTTTCCAGGGAGCGAAATCCCGGTGTGGTCTTTCGAGTGTCCAGCACCTTGCATCGGGTATGGCGAACGGCTCTCGCAAAGCGGTGTGAGAGGGTTGCCACTCCGCAGAGGCGTTGAAGGAAGTTGAGGACGGTGCGCTCACCAGTGAGGAGGACATCATAGGGACCTTCCATGCGACACAGCACGGACCCGGTGTTGACCTTCTTCCCGTCCGAGACGTTGCAGGTCACCGTGATCGTTGGGTCCAGGCGGCGGAGTATCCGCTCCACCAGAAACAGGCCGGCCACCACCGTGGGTTTCTTTGCCGTAATCTGGGCTTTCCCCATTTGTCCTTTGGGGATGATGCTTCCGGTGGTTACATCTCCTGAGCCGACATCCTCTTGCAGGGCCATTTCGATGAGGTTGTCCACGTTCTTCCAGTCGATGTGGTTCATTCCGTGCTCCCCGCTGCACTGTTGAAGAGATCGCTCATGGAGTAAAGCCCGGGCTCTTGCCGGACGACGAAACGAACGGCTCGCCCTGCGCCGTTGGCAAAGACCCTGCGATTGATGGCAGTGTGTCCCAGCCGGAGGGTTTCTCCCGGACCGGCGAAGATCACTTCGTGTTCCCCCACAACATCTCCTCCTCGAAGGGCGAAGACCCCGAGTTCATTGCTTTTCCTTTCCCCCACCAGTCCTTCTCGACCGCTCACGGGGGTCAGCTTTTCGGGCCAGCACTCGATCAGCGTTTCCACCAGCGATGCGGCAGTGCCTGAGGGGGCATCAATCTTCCGGCGGTGGTGCATCTCCACCAGTTCCACGTCCCACTGCGAGTCGAGCTTTCCAGCCACCGTCTGCAGAAGTTGCCTCAGTACGGCGATACCAATGCTCATGTTGTTGGCGTGGAAAACGGGGGTTTGCAGGGCCAACTTGCGCAGTCCTTCCTTGGTCTCTTGCGAAATTCCGGTGCTCCCGGACACCAGCGAAGCACTTCCCGTCCAGGCAGCGAGGAGGTTGGCCAGCCCTTGAGCATTGGAAAAATCTACGACGACATCCACGGGCACTTTCGACCGAAAGGGGGGGGTGACAGCCAATCCGTCGACCAGCACTTTCCCCACCACGTCTGGATGGTCTTGGTGTTCCCACAAGGCCACAACCTCGAGGTCCTCTTGCTCGGCGAAGTGCTCGAGGATTTCGCGTCCCATTCTTCCTCGCGCCCCATTCAGGGCGACTTTGAGAGTGCGGAATTGTTGCGTCATGAGTTCTCCTTGCAGGGCCCAAGAAACTAGAGGAGATGGACGGCCTTGAGGGCTTCTCGAATGCGGTCCTGGGTGAGAGCCGAGACCGGAATCATGGGAAGGCGCAATTCGTTGCGCATCAACCCCAACTCGCTCAGTGCGAACTTCACAGGGGCCGGATTGACTTCTGCAAAGAGCGCTTCGAACAGTGGAAGCAGCGAAAAATGGTCTTCTCTGGCTGCCTGGATCTCCAGTTTGTCAAAGGAGCGGTACATGCGGCTCATCATCTCCGGGGCGACATTCCCGGTGGTGGTGAT
>CALFHQ010000627.1 GCA_937876385.1 uncultured Pseudomonadota bacterium | reverse complement strand
TCCCGGGGGAGTCGAGGGCTCCCACCAGGTCCTCTGTTGCCTGGATGAGGTCGGGAGAGAAGTAGAGTGCGATTGGCACTTCTTCCCAACTGTCGGCGTCCAGTCGGCTCTGAATTCGGATAACCAGATTGTCCCCATCGATGTCGTATCTTGATACGTCGTCTTCACTCCCGCTGTCCTCGTTTTCGAAGAAATCCAGTGCTGCCAGGAGGTGGGTTCCCACGGCCTTCATCTGCAGAGTTCCTGCATTGAACAGCGCTTCCCCGTTGGCCTTGTCGAGACCCAGGAAACGGGAATCGGAGTCCAGAAGGAAAACCACCAAACCGAGAATTGCCCCTGTAGACAGGTCATCCTTTATCTCAAAGCCCGTTGCCACGGCAGTGACCAGGTCAGTGTGCATGTCCAAAGCAGCGAGGAAGCCGGTAAACCAGAGGAAGAAACTGTTGGAAGCGCGAAGCAGGTGGTAGTCCCCCTGGTCGAAGCGTCCGTGGAGAACGATGAACTCTCGGGTGTTGAAGTAGATGGGCACGTCCTCGATGGTCCAGGAGAGTCCCTCTGGATCCACCAACTCAAAATGTGCTTCCGCTTCCTGGAAGAAGCTGTGGAGGTCCGTGAAAGTTTCTGTGAGGAGTTGGGCGATGTTGTCGTTTTCCGATTCGACCACTTTAGGGTCGGTCGCCTTGGTGCCATCCCCGGCTGCATATCCGGCCAGTTGAGTGGGCAGAGAGACAATCATGTTAAGCAATTCGATGGCGTTGACGTATCGACTCAGCGCGGCCCCAAAGCGAGCGTCCTGATTCTCTTCGTCCAACTCCAATGCCGCTTCGAAGCTGTTGGCAGCAAAGCCCGGCTCGGCGTTTTTCAGCCAGTAGCGGCCCTCATCGATAAACGCCTGCACTTGCTCGGCGGTGTCCTCCTGGACATCCAAAACGTCTGTGTCGTCGTCCACATCCGTCTTCCCGTCGAAGAGGGCATCGTTTGGCGGAATGCCGTCTTCGTCGGCGAGGTCAGAGGGTGACCCATCCGCAAGAACGTCCCCCACGGAGTCCTCATTTCCCGGAGAGGAGGAGGAACCGCATGCAGACAGCGACAGCAGAACCAACAACACGAGTGAGAACATCGAGAACTTCTTCATGTCATTCATCCGTCCATTTTGCATAGGGTGGGGGTTCTTCATCGCCCTTTTGAGACTTCCAGATGATGTAGCCCAGACCCGGTGCGTTGTCCACCTCGGTCCAATCGAACTTCTGGCTCTCCGCGGCCATGGGGGAATCGGCCGTGTTGAATTCCTCCGGGAAAAGTCGGGGAATGCAGTCGTATGGGGTGAGGTCGGGGGTCTCGTCTCCCTCCCCGGAGAGGAAGATGTCGTACATCGGGGGGGCCAGGGCGTCGTGTTTGTGCATGGGGGGAATTCGAAGCAGCATTTCAATGGTGCGGTACAGGGCGGGGATGGAGTAGTGGACGCTGGAGGTCACTTCCCTCTTGACCCACGGACTGACCACGACACAGATGCTTCGGTGCGCGTGGACATGATCTCCTCCATGACCCTGTGGGTCGTCTTCGATGATGAAGATGACGGTGTTGTCCCAGTATGGAGACTTGGCGATGGCGTCCACGATCATTCCAGTGGCTTCATCATTGTCCGCAACCATGCTGGCCGGTGTGGGATAGCCTGGATCTGTTCCAGCCGTATGGTCGTTGGGAAGCCCGATATAGACGAAGTCGTCGAAGATTCCGAGGTTCAGCTCCCGGATGAACTCGTTGGCCTTCCAGACGTCGGGAATTCCCATGTTGAACAGGGGGTACTTGAGGTCCACGAAGTCTCGATATAGATCCATCATCTTCGGCCCGAACCCTTCAATCTCCCCGTAGTTTCGGAACGTCAGTCCGTTACCCCAGAGGTGGTCGAAGAAGTTCGACTCCGCCATGATGGTGGAGGGGTCCCAGCTAATAACCACCGCCTGGTTCAAGTCGTTGGGGTACACCTTCTCGAAGAACACATTGGTGATGGCCTGGGTTGTCCACGTGTGTCCCTGAGCAGAACGTTCGGCGTCGGCATAGTAGTTGTCCATGTTCACGAATTGCCGGGCCAATTCGTGAAGGTTGGGAGTGTAATCCTCGCCAAACAGGGTCAGAGCCGGGTCTCCGTTCCCTCGTTCAAAGTCCCCCATGATGGCATCATAGGTCTTGTTCTCACGGACAATGAGAACCACGTGCTCGATGACACGCTCTTTGGACACGTCGAGGGGGAGGGGCACTTTGTCCGGGCATGTGCTGTCCCAGTATTTGTCGGGCCGATGAAAGTAGTCGTCGGCGTTCTTCGTCATCTGGGTCATCTCGTCCGGGGTCGGGGGCCAGGCGACCAGCGACAGCAGCGCCGGCTTCTCATGCAGGGAGAGGTTGTTCTCTCCCCAACCCTTCATACCCACCACCGCTATCTGGGTGCTTCCTTCGTTCTGGCAAACGGCAGCTCCGGTAGCGAAGTGTCCCGTGGCAAAGGAGCCAATGCGCTCGAAGGTCGCCGCATCCAACACGTCGGCTTTGTTCAGGTAGGCGTGCGTAGCCACCACAAAAGAGTGATCCGGGGCGATGGCCAGTTCGTTCAGCCCTCCTCCGGGGAGCTTGTCCTCAGACCATGTTAAATCCACTGTCTTCACCACCTCGAAAGTGTCCAGAGCCACCACCGAGATGGTGTCCGAATCCGAGTTGGCGACCCAGGCTCGGTTTCTCTCGGGGTCCACGACCAATCCCATGGGGTTGAGTCCCACCGGAATCTCCTTCTCCACCTCGCCGGAGGCTACGTTCAACACTGCGAGGGTGTCGTCACCAACATGGGTTACGAGCAAACGGGTTTCGTCGGGAGTCAGGGCCGCTGCATAGGGGAAAACGCCCCGAGTGGTCGTCTCAGAGAGCACCGAGAGGTCCTCGGAGTTCAACTCCCACATGGCGCTGTTGGATGAAGAGATGGCGAAAAGACGCGTGCCATCTGCGCTTAGAACCACTTCGATGGGGAGTCCGACCAACTCTTGTCGGTGAGTCAACTCCAGGGTGTTCTCCGCGGTCCACTGAAATCGAGAAACGGCACGTCGGTTGGAGTCTGCTGTGAAGAGAATTCCGCTGCTGGGGTCCACCGTCATTCCCCGAAAGCCCCCGGCGTTCTCGAGGGACGTCAAGAGGGTTCCCGTGACGCCGTCGTAAACGTCCACGAAGAATCTCCCCGTGCGCTGGACATAAATCTTCGAGCAATCCGGTGAGAAGAGAACTGAATGGCTGTATGCCTCAAGAGGGATCACCTGCCCAGCCGGTTCGATGCGCCGACCGGAGGTGGTGATGCTGGATACGTCGTCCAACTTCCCCGCTGGAAGTTGGGCAGCCTCGAGGGCTTCCCCTTCCAAACAGGAGTTGAGTGCTGTGGAGGATGTTTGCGCTGGCTCCTTTGGCTGGCACGAAACTGCAAGCAGGAGTCCGAGTAGCGGAAGCATTCTTCGGGTCGGGACAAACCTTGTATCCATTAAACCTCCTGCCAGGTCTCCCACTGCGTCGGCACCTGCGGTAGCGGCGAACGCTCGATTTGATTGTCAGAAATCCGATCACGAGAGATCTTAGGGGGTGGAAGGGCGCCGGGCAAGAGATTCG
>CALFHQ010000626.1 GCA_937876385.1 uncultured Pseudomonadota bacterium | reverse complement strand
AGTTCTCCGTTTCTTGGAAGTTCCTGGGTTTGGTCGTTGGTTCGCTGGTTCTCGTTCGTACATCGGCGCGAATGTTCGCCAGTTTGGTTACGGTTCGGTTGGGTTGGGTCGAGGGAAGTCCTCGGAGACACGCAACGTTGCTGGTTCCTCTCGGGGCGATGAGCGTGGCGATGTCGGGGTCTTACGCCATTTCGGTTGGGGAACTCGGCTCTCCAGTCGTTCTGGTGACTTTCCTGATGCTCGTTTTGTCAGAGATTCAGGCGCCGCTCAGCATGCGGCGAGTCAATCGACGGGAGGATCCATGAAGCCTCTCATAGCGTTGGCCGGTGTGCTCGTTTGCTCTTGGCTGCTGAAGCAGGGATTGCTGGAGACCGGCTCCTCCTACGAGACCCTGACCTTGTCCCTGGCGCTACTCCTCATCGGTGGGTACGGGTTCGGGTGGTTGTTTCGACGATTCGGCTTGCCCAAGGTCAGTGGCTACATTGTGGCTGGCCTGTTTCTGGGCCCCTATGTCCTGGGCCTCGAGACTCATTCTCAAGTCAAGCAGTTGGAGTTTATCTCCCATTTCGCCCTTGCGTTGATTTCGTTGGCCGCCGGAGGGGAATTGCATTTGGCAGCCCTGAAGAAGGCCAGAGGAGCTATCATCAGTCTCCTCGTCAGTCGATTTGTGCTGGTAGTTGGCGGGGTTTCGGGAGCCATTTGGTTGGCGTCCCCGCTTTTCCCCTTTCTCAGCGATTTGGGAGGGGACCGGCTTCTGGTTGCCGGATTGATTCTCGGAGTCCTCTCCTTTGCGACGTCTCCCAGCACGTTGATGGCCGTTCTGGTGGAGACCCGAGCGCACGGGCGTTTCGTCTCTGTTGTCCTTGGTGGGACGGTGGTGATTGACGTTCTCGTCGTGCTCTTGTTTGCCGCTACCCTATCGTTTGGAGCGCCCCTCATAGACCCGCTGCAGAGTGTGAATGTTCTGGCAGTCGGGCTGGTTGTTCTGGAAGTCGCATTGGCGTTAGGTCTGGGGGTCCTCCTGGCCCTTCTTCTGATGGGCTACTTGCGCCTTGTGGGGAAAGAACTGGCGTTGGTGGTGTTGACCGTCGGGTTTCTGGTGGCTCGTTTGACGCCCACGTTTTCCGAGTTGGTGAGCGAATTCATTGGGTTTGAGATGCACATTGAGGCTTTGCTGGTATGTCTCTCCGCAGGATTCGTGCTCCGCAACTTCTCGACGAGAGGAGAACTGCTCATTGATGCCTTGAACGAGAGCGCCCTCCCGGTGTATGTCGCCTTTTTTTCGCTCACCGGCGCTGCTCTTGACGTGGCCACCTTGCGGGACTTCTGGGTTCTGGCGCTTTTCGTCGTTGTGGTCCGCTTGTTCTGGTTATGGGCCAGCGGTGTTGTCGCCGCACGGGTCGCCGGGGAGCCGCCTGCACACGGTCGTTGGTATGGGTTGTCGCTATCGGCGCAGGCAGGGGTGAGTCTGGGACTTGCTGCGATGCTGAAGGTCCGATTCCCGGAAATGGGGAACGAATTGGGCACCCTCTGCATCGCCATCATCGTGATAAACCAATTGGTTGGACCTGTGCTCTTGAAGCTGGGAATCGTGCGCACAAGCGGGTGAACGCTCCCTTTGCCATGTCGAGTCGAATAGAAGACCGTCGTTTGGTTTGCTTTTCGGGAGCCACCAGATAGCGTTAACTGGCCGGGAAGGGCAAAATTCAGTTCAGGCAGGTGATTCACATGACTGGTAGTAAGCAAGCCAAAGACGAACGACGGCTATATCCCCGATACAAAGCTCCTGACGTCATCGCGGTGGCCCGTGTGCCTGATTCCCCTTTGGACTTCTACTTTCACGTAGCCGATCTATCTCAAAACGGGATGGCGCTCGTGACCTGGTCCACGGAGGGATTCCCGCTGTCACCGGACGCGGTAGTCGATATTGAAGTCTTCAGCCACCTGGGCAGCATCCAGTGCCGGGGGGTGGTGGCCCGTCTCATCCCGGCGAAAGAGAATGGCCCCACCGGGTTTGGCATGCGCGTGTACGGGTTTGGCGAATCTGATTTGCAAAAGTGGCTCGAACTTCTCGAAAGTCAGAAACAATGGGGAACCGTCTAGTCCCACGCTGCCACGTCCCTCCAGAATCCAATTGCCAACATTCAGACCACACCGTATGATTCTCCCCGATTGGGAGGGGATCATGAAGTTGTTTGCTCGAAGAAGCTGGGTTCTGGCACTTGCTTTGACTGCGGTTCTGGCGGTCTCATGCGGCGGAGGGGGAGAGGACGAAGGAGAAAACGACACCAGAGACGTCGTTTCTGGGCTCGTGGAGGATGCTGGGCCAGAGACTCTTGTCGAAGAAGAACCGTATGAGAACATCGGCTTCATTCCCGAAGGGGTCAGAGAGGATCAGATTCGTGCGTTGGAGCGGGCCAACTGGTATCGTTGGATGTGTGGGGTACCCCAACTCGATATGGTCCACGAGATCAACCTCGCATGCCAATCCCACTGCGACTACTATGTGACCCACATTGACCAGTACAATAGCACTGGCTCGAGCCCCCACAACGAAAACCCATCCTGGAGCGAGGGATTCTCCGGAGTGGCCCCGTGGGACCGGATGGAGTTTTTCGGATACAACCAGGGCGCTTCGGAAGTAATCGCTTTCCTCCACAATGCGGAGGGCTCGGTTGATGGGTGGATGAACACTCTGTACCACCGGATTCCGTTCATGGACGCTACCCTCACGGCGTGCGGCTACGGTGCTGCCGGAACTGGAAACTGGCAGAATTCCAGCCGCATCGATACCATGGATTTTGGCTGGAACGACGTTTACGCGAAGGGCTACTCAGGGCCTCCGGTCGTTGGCATCTATCCGCCCCCTGAGAGCACCGGAATCCCACCCTCTTTCGACGGTCTGGAATCTCCTCAACCTCCCGTTCCTCCTACGGGGTACCCCTCCGGGACGATTATCTCTGTGACTTGGTCCGAGAAGGGAACCTTCATGGTGGCCGATGATGGACACCGGATCTGGAAAGACGGAGAAGGAGCAATGCTGGAGCACACCTGGCTCGATTCCTTCAATGACTCCAATTTGCAGGGGGCCAAGACGGTATCCATGTATACGCACGATCCCCTGGAGAAAGGGACGAAGTATTGGGTGTACATCAAGGGAACTCGTGGGGGAGCAGACTGGGAGAAGGAGTGGTGGTTCATCACCGCTCGCTACTAGCCAATCCGGCCACAGGGGTGCAAATATGGATGGCAGGGGAGCCATGGAGGGACGTTGGGCCGGGGTTCTGGACGGCGTATGGCTGGGGAGAGTGGATTATTCTCGGGGTGTTGACATCCAGAAGTGGTTCCATGAGCGAGTCGTGAACCGTCAGTGCCCTTCGACAATTCTCTTTCTGGAGCATCCTCCCGTTTATACGTTGGGAAAACGAGGGGGAGATGGATTCTTCCTCAAACCTGTCGCTGAATTACGGTCCATGGGAGCCGAGGTTTGTCAAACTGACCGTGGGGGGCTCGTGACCTTCCACGGCCCGGGGCAACTCGTTGGTTACCCTATTCTCGATCTCTCCGCCCTCCGCCTCAGTTTCCAGGAATACATCACTCAGCTTCTCGCCTCCCTGGTTGCAGTTGTGGGTGAATTTGGGATTGACGCTGCGGTGGACCCAGAGCGGCCGGGAGTCTACGTCGGGAATTCGAAGATGGCGGCCGTTGGGGTGCGGCTTTCCAGGTGGGTGACCAGCCATGGTTTCGCTTTGAACGGGACCACCGACCTGGATTGGTTCAAGCACATTGTAGCGTGCGGTCTTGAGGGGATAGGGGCGACTTCCATTCTTAAGGAACTCGGAAAGTGCCCAACGCTTCCAGCCCTTGCCGACAAAGTGGGCTCTTCGTTGAGCGCTTCCTGGAATTGCCGCTGGCGGATGCGACCGTTGACGTCCGAAGAGATTCAGTTCTGCGGAGCGCCGGTGCCATTGAGTTCATAGGGTATGCGGTTGGATAATTCCAGAATGGCGCTGCCAACTGCGGTCTGCATGGCTGCTTTGAAGCTGTAGTGACCGGCATCAAGCAATCCGGTGGAAATCTCCTGCTGCATTTCTTCGCCGGACGTGGACCAGATCTGCAAAGTTGCCTTGCCCTGCGCCAGGTGCTCTTCACCATCCACCGAACCCTTGTAAGTTCCCTCCAGGATGACGGCAGCGACCCATGCTGAGCCGGTCTTTCTGCCCACGGAAAGGGGGGTGCTGCGAGTTCGAAGGCGGACCAGGGGCCCCTCGATGCGATGACCGATCTTCTCCAGAGCTTCCTTCACTGGCGTAACGAACCGCTCGTCACAGAGGGTCTCCGGTTTGATCTCGCACCTCCACGCCAGGAGGGTCGCTCCCTCGATATCAAATTGGACGGCCTTCATCGAGGTGTCCGGAACACACATTTGTACCCACGTGTCCACCGTCGTCGCTCCTCCTCGTCGCCACCGTTCGGTGTACTCTTCGAGGAGCTGTACCCCCTGAATTCGGATGGCGTCTTTTCGTCCCGGCAACCGGATCTCCAGGAAGTTACGAGTCTTTCCGCCCTGTCGCACATTCCTGACAACGTAATCGCTGGTACCACCCGGGGCGACCTGCCCGACCAGCCAACCCAGGGCATCGAGAGTTGCCTTCTTGCGTCCTTCTTCCTTGGATAGAGCCCCCGTGTGATGACCCACGTGGCACGTCCTCAACTCCTGTCGGACGGTGGTCTTCTGAACCCAAACGGGACGCTGTTCCTGGCTGGCGTCCAGAAGAGTGGGTCCTCCGGAACACCCAAACATCAGTACCAAAAGAAGCGGCACAAGGGACCATTTGTCTGGTGGAATCGACATCGCTGACCTCGCATCTGACTCAACACGGAGTCGGTTCTACTAGAGTGAAGGGGAACTGTCCAGTGCTGCCCCAGTGCTGCCCCAGTCCCGAAACAGTTGCGTCTGGCTCAGCGGCCCGTTCAGCAGAAGGGTTTTGCCAAGTCATGGGATGTTCGTGGAAACCAGAAGCGCACAAGCCACAGCCGACGCTGACTTCCCTTTCCGGGAAGGGCCCTCCGTTCCCAGTTATTTGCGTGTTCGAGGGGCCCTCCGTTCCCAGTTATTTGCGTGTTCGAGGGGCCCTCCGTTCCCAGTTAT
>CALFHQ010000625.1 GCA_937876385.1 uncultured Pseudomonadota bacterium | reverse complement strand
TTTCCCCCAACGTCCCACAACCGAGGTGCATCAACGCATCTGGCTTCACCCACACCCTCGGTCTTCAGCTCAGGTTGTGCACAAATCGTTAGCCGCATCCCATGTGCTGCGGCAATCTGGTTGAGGTCTGCTAGGAGGGCTGATTTCTCTTCCGGTGGAGGATCGGTCCAGGTGAAATTGTGGGCACGGGCAGCCGCGTCCATGTTGTCCTTGGTCTTCTTGTAGAGTTGAAGGAATGAAACGACCACTTCATCTGTGGTGCCCTCAAGCTGCTGAGCTAGTGTCTCAAAATTCCCACGGTGGAAATCCGCATCGGTCAAGCTGGAGAAAAGGATCGTGTCATACCGCCAGATCGGTACGCGAGGGCCAAAGGTCTCGGCCAGATGGCGCATGTGGGTGATTGCCCGCTCCCAGTTCACCCCCCGAGACTCAAGCTCTCGAGGGTAACAGTTGATAGTGTACTGAACCAGGAATGGGATCTTCAGTGCGTTGACCTCATCAAGGACGGGAAGAAACGGGTGGAGGTTTTTAGTCCAGAACACGAAACCGTCCACGTCTTGCGGGAGAAGGGACACCCGATAATGTTGGGTGGCATTGAATGGGTTGACCATGCGGCAGTAGCCAGCCTTGAGACGGTTCTTGAACCACTCACCGTAGAAGGTGGGGATGTCCGTCTTATAGCTGGCAGAGATAATCACGGCTTTTTTTGAGCTACGATGGAGAAGGCTGTTGGTTCGCGGTGGTTAAATGTTCGGAACCACCGACGGGGCCTTCGATTGAAGCGTGTCAGGTAGTCGCCTAAGTCTGTTTCGGGATCTGCCACGGTGTTAGTGCGGTGGAATTCCCTCTCAGACAAGACACTGAGCCCTGCGCCAGCTAATTGTGCGCTCACACTGTTCTGGAAGGTCGGATTATTCTCCAATCGATCTATTACTACGAAGTAGGCGTTGTCTTTTGCTCTATTGACAATGAGGTTGAGCGTATCCGCAAAGTCACCTAGTTCGACTTGGTTCTCTGATAGGAGGTAGTTGAGAACAAAGATGTCTTGCTCCGCAAAAAACCACCCATAGTCCTCGTAGCTTCCTTTCTCAATGACGTTCATCGGGAGGAATTGCCTGCTGACATGGCACCCATGTCCACAACTTGGGCACCCAATCATCGTTTGGGCTACATTGGCCAAATGGTTCCATGTTTCCGACCACTGGGGAACAAAGTCGAGAACATGAAAACTTAGATCTCTAGGTACAGTTGGGCAGCATTCCCAATCCTTGAAAAACCTGAGAAGACCAAGGAGTTCTGTTCCTGGGCCTCCGCCAATGGTCGCTACTGAAAGCGAACCCCCGTCACGTTGTTGGATGAGTTCCTGAAGGGGCCTAGATGCTCGAAGTGTCCACTCGAAGAGTGTTGCATTCGCCGCACAGTGAACAAAAAGGTAACCGAGCCTACAGAATGGATCGTTATAAGGGATATCGGGATTAGGATTCTGGTGCTGGTTTGATGTTTCTTCGATGCGTTGGGAAATAAGTTGGTCGATCTCTGGGATAGTCAGACTTCTCTGGCTTGCCAGGATGGGAATTGAGGCATCAAGAACGCTTTTAACCGCTTGAAAATACAATATATCCCTCCCTTTGAAATCCATTGGGCAGGCTGGACCGCCTCCCCTTCAGTGGCCGGATGATATCATGGCCTCCCTCGACCGTTGAAGGGTTCAGCAAGACACCCCGGCCTCTCTCCCTTATGTAAACCCTCACGGCAAGGGGTATCTCGTTTGCCACGGGGAGGTCCCGGGCATGGAGCTGCCCAACC
>CALFHQ010000624.1 GCA_937876385.1 uncultured Pseudomonadota bacterium | reverse complement strand
AATCCATGCACTCAGAGATACACTGTTCATCCCACGCCCCCTGGCAGCAGTAGGGATCCATGTCGCAAACACAAGTCTCGCAAGCGCACCCATTGCAACCGCCATTGTAGGAGGGTTCACACCCGGCCCCGCCAAAGCAAACTCCGTCCGACGTGCATTCCTGGTCCAGTACGCAGCCGCCGCAGCTTCCACCGCAACCGTCGTCACCACAGACTTTCTCGGTACAATCAGGGGAGCAAGCGGGGGTGGTCACTGCGAAATTCAGACCTTCGTTGTTCGCCACAGAGAGGTTCCCCGCGGGATCTGTGCAAGTCACGAAGTACGTGGTTTCAGTGGACGGCAGCAGTCCCTCAAGAACCGCCACATGATTCGTGCTGCCCGATGCAGCTACTTCCAACATGGGAGTTCCAACGAGGGTCACCACGCAAACGGCGCCTTCGTCCGTGGCGAAGCTCAAGGTGGCCTCTGTGGCGGTCACCAGGGAAGCCGTCGGGTTACCAATAACCGGTCCCTGGCAATCGTAGGTGAACTCCGTGGACTGTACTGCGACAATCCCTTCGCAAGATTCGTCATTGTAGGAAACCGTGACAAGGTCGCCGTGGACCGGTGAGAAACCCAACCCGGCCCCGCTTACAATGGCTGTAAACTTGTTACTGTCCACACCGGTTTCCGTGAGATTCACGGGAACAGACGTTCCTCCCAGGCTCACGGAGACCGTCCCCACGTCCAAGGCAGCGGAATCAACGTTTAGATCCTGTTCCCAAAGCTGAATTTCATAGTCGGCGTCGCAGGATACGGCCCCGGGAAGGGTCTTCACGATACCGCAACCGGTGACCACGACGTCGATTGTGCCATGGTAGGCAACGGCGTCGAAAGCCACCACAGACAACTCCATGGTCCCGGGAGACTCCGCTCCAATCTGGAACGTGACGTCTCCCTGGGAGTCGGTGAACCCAACCAGGTCCACTTCTCCGGCTTTGGAAAGCCGCACTCGGGCGTTTTCCACCGGAATGCCGACCTCTGTGGTGACCCGGAAGCTCTCTTCTACGTCCCCCACCGGCAACACCGACGGCCCCTCTATTTCCAACGTCATCGCCCCTCGAGAACGCACCATCAAGGAGCCATCCCCGAAGACGATATACTGCTGACACACTTCTTCCACCGAGCCGCCGGTTCCAAACACCCCTTGCATGTAGGTCCGCCCTGCCAGACACAACGCTCCCCAGTTGGAAATGGAGTCCACCGTAAGGGCTTCCACCACACCAATGGCCATCTCTGCGGGCTCGTCCCAGGCAGCGGGGGTGGACGCCGAATAGATGGCAACGGCCCCGGTGGGGGTTCCGGCATCGTTGGCTCGCATCCAAGCCTCAGCAAAGCAGGTGTCGTTGACATCAAAGCCACCGTTGGAGCAGGAGACGTCCATTACCGTGACCAACAGGTTTCTGTTCAACAATGCGCCCACATGACCCACGTCGTAATTGGGGGTCGTCGTCGCCCAGGAGGTTCCACTCCCGTGCCCCAGATAGGTCAAGAAGCCCCGCCCCTCATTCACAGCATTGCTGATGTTCGTGGCCGTGTCGTTCCCTGTTGAATGGTAGAAACGATCCAGCGGCGCGTACCCATAGCTCTCCTGCATCGCGGTGACAATGTCCATACGCACATCGTCGTTGGAGTCTCCCGTTCCCTCGCTAGACGAGATCCCAATGGTACCGGCCAACCAATCACTCGTCGGAGAGGCGGGCATCTGGCTCTCGTAGCTGATGAACTTCTCCAACTGCAGTTCCAGGTCCACCACGCTGTTGGCGCTGATGCGGGACACCAGGATGTCTGAAACGAGGTCGTTCCCTTCCAAGGTGCTGTACATGAAATCCGATGCGCACCCGCCAATTCCATGGTTGGTGGGCATCCAGTCGATGTCTCCCACCAGAATCACATAGGTGGGGCGGGTGGCCGGGGAGTCGTAGAGGCCCTGAAGGTACAGAGCCAACAGCGTGTTGGTGGCCCCGATCTCTTCTAAGGGGACGAAGCTGGCGTCAAAGGCGCACGTTCTCTTCCACTCCAGGAAGGGATTCAGGGTACTTTCCAGCTCCGACTTGCCGATGACAACCAATCGCTCCTCGGAGGGAACGATGGAA
>CALFHQ010000623.1 GCA_937876385.1 uncultured Pseudomonadota bacterium | reverse complement strand
CACGTTGGTTGTCGGGAACTTCGGCGGTCCCCCCACCCACGCTTGGGGCCCAACCTACTTGATGGACTGGGACCTGCTTTATAGGGATTACGACGAAATGGTTCGAATAGCCTCGGTGATCCCGCCTGAAGTGGCGAGCACAGAGATCATCACCGATGAGACAAAGACTCACTATTTCATCAAGTCGAGAAAGAAGTAGTCGATGCCCTCGCCCAAAAACATCCCACCAAGATCCAACGAGAGCGAGGAAATTGAGGAGCGTTTCCGGGAGAGGCTCAGCGTCCTGAACCTCAGGGGAGTTCGCTTCGCTGGTACTTTGATCATCGTCCTCGTTCCGTTGTTTTCCGTTCTCGACTACTACGTCCTGAACCCCGTTTTTGAGACCCTCTTCGCTATCAGAATGATTGTCACTCTGATGACCCTCGGTATTGTCTTCTACTCATTTCGACCTGCGGCGAAGAAGGTGTCAACCCAACTGGCCGCTGCTCTCCCACTCGGTGCAGCGCTGTCCATTGTGGCCATGGTCCACATGCATGACTCTCTCTATTGGGAACAGTCACCGTCCCATTACTACGCAGGCCTCATCTTGGTGGTGGTTGGAGCGGGGCAGCTTCTCACATGGAACGCGAGAGTGTCGATTTCTGTGTTTGGACTGATCTACCTGGCCTACCTCATTCCCACAGTCCTTTGGCAACCTCCAGCAGACAGCACAATGTTCCTGTCGAACAACTTCTTCCTGGCATCTTGCATGGTAGTTGCCGGCGTCGGCCAGCACTTCACTTACAATCTCCACCGTCGAGAAGTTCAGGCCAGTGCCGCCCTGGAAGACGCCAACGACCAGCTCAAGGAGCTGGACCGCTACAAGACGCAGTTCTTCTCCAACATCACCCACGAATTGAAGACGCCGCTCACCCTCATTCTGGCTCCGACTGAAGCCATCCTTCGAGGAGAAATGGGGGACTTCACCGAAAGCCAGCAGGAGTACTTCAGGCGCATCCAGCGAAACGGGCTGCGACTCATGAAGCTCATCAGCGACCTCCTGGACCTGGCCAAGCTGGAAGACTCCAAACTTCGCCTTCGAATCGAAGAAGTGAACCTCAAGACCTATCTGGGAGAGCTGCTCAGCAACGTCCGACCCCTGGCCGAAAGAAAAGACATTCGCCTCGAAATTGTCAGTGACACGGAAGAGCCGACCATCTGGGGTGACCGGCATCGCTTAGAGCAGATCTTCATCAACTTCCTCTCCAACGCAGTGAAGTTCACCGGCGAAAAGGGGGAGATTCGGGTTGAGATCCGAGACATCGGCAAAACCTTCAAAGTCGAGGTCCACGACACCGGCTCCGGCATCCCCAAAGAGCAACTCAACCGCATCTTCGACCGGTTCTCTCAGGTGGACGGAAGCTCCACCAGAAAGCACGGGGGAACGGGCATCGGATTGGCCCTGGCCAAAGAGCTCACCCAGCTTCACGGCGGACGCATCTGGGCACAGAGCATCCTGGGTCAAGGCACTACCATCCACACCGAATTCAAGAAGGGGAACAAGCACTTCAACGACGAGGTCCTCGAGCGACGGACGAAGGAACGGGTTGTCGAACAGGAGCGCCGCACCGACGGTTCCGCACTCCCCGAGTGGTGGGAACAACTGGCATCCCAGAACCAGTTCCGTTTCCTCTCCATCGACGACGCCTCCGAGCGTAGAATCGTCCCTCGAGAAGAGGAGAAATCGGATTCCACCAAGCCCCGCGCCAGCGTGTTGGTGGTTGAAGACACGAAGGAGATGCTCCAATTCATCCAGCTCCAACTTCGAGAAGACTACACCGTCTACCTGGCCGAAAACGGCCTCCACGGGTGGGAGCTGGTCCAGAAGCTGAAGCCGGACCTGGTGGTCACCGACTACATGATGCCCGAAATGGATGGAATGGAACTGACCAGTCGCATCAAGAGTGGAAATGAGACTTCCCACATTCCAGTCATCATGCTCACCGCCAAAGCCGACGCCAAGGATCGAGTAGCAGGGCGCCAGGCCGGTGCCGACACGTACCTGGCAAAGCCGTTCTCCACCAAGGAGCTCAAGGAGGTCATCCACAACCTCCTGCAAGGCCAACAGAAACAAGCACAGAAGTTGATGGACCAGCGCATGAACGCACTGCAAATCATCGCTGCTCGTATCGCCCACGAGATTCACAACCCCATCAACTACATCCGCAACGGGGCCCTCCTGGCGCAACGCAACTTCCAGAAGTACCTCAAGACCGTCGAAGCCTGCGAGGATCTGGACGTTCAGAAGAATCGGGATCGATTCGAAAGCAAGTTCAACAAGATGGTAGAGCAAATCACCGCAGGCACCGACCGAATCAGCGAATCCGTGAACCTCCTCAGGGAATACTCGAGAGAAGGATACAAGCCCACACGAGTCCCCTACAACGTCGACGATGCTGTCCAGCGAATCATCAAGATGGTCGCACCCAAAGAAGGGGACAACCGACAGATAGTCTACGAACCCAGAGATTGCGGCACCGTGGAATGCATCCCTCAAGAGTTTCACGAGGTGGTATCAAACCTCATCCAGAACGCCATCGATGCCACCGCAGAAGGGCAACGAATCTGGGTAACTACGACCCCTCAGGACGAGCTGGTGCAAATCGAGGTTCGAGACGAAGGACACGGAATTCCCGACGACGTCAAAGAAAGAATCTTCTCCCCTATGTTCACGACCAAAGCTCCGGGCAAGGGAATGGGCATGGGACTGACCATTACGTACCAGCTCATTCGGAAAATCGGCGGGGACATCAAAGTCCACTCGAGGCCGGGAGAAGGCACCACCTTCACCATTCTCTGGCCCAGAATGCCCGCCGATATCACAAAGGAACTCACAGAAACGACAACCCGAGAACTCCCCACCGAGCCCTCCGCCTGAATCCCGTCTCCTTCTTGAACTCCCTCCCCACAGTTGACAGCGACTGATCAATTGGACAAGATACCCCTGAATCCCGAAGAAGGGGGATGGGCAGTGGCGACTCCGCCACAGATTATTAGGAAAGTGAATTCGAACTCGACGAACGAAGAGAGGAGGAGACGATGAAACGGTGGCTAGTAGTTTTTGCGGCGATCTCGGCCCTTGCATTGACGGCTTGCGGTGGCGACGACTCGGAAGAGGGAACTCAGGATGACCAGATTTCCCAGGCCGACGACACCCTGGACGACGACGGAGCAGCAAACCTGGATAAGGACCTGTACGTCCCCGAGGAAGACTCCTACTACCCGGGCCAGGACACCTTCAGCCCCACAGACATCGTAGCCCCCCAGGACAACTACGCCGCCCCCGACAACTACGTCGCCCCCGACAACACCACCACTCCCGGTGGCTGCCAGAGCGATGCCGACTGCAACGCAGGGATGGTCTGCTGCCCCTCCGCCATTCCCGGAATGGCCGGCGAGTGCAAGGCAAGCTGCGGCGGAACCACTCCCCCGCCGGAAGGTTGCCAGAGCGACGCCGACTGCCCCTCGGGCCAGTCGTGCTGCCCCGCAATGATCCCCGGCATGCCCAGCTCCTGCGCTGAGAGCTGCGATGGTGGCGGACTCAACCTCCCCACCTGCGAATCCGACGCCGACTGCACCGGCGGCCAGATCTGCCAAGACCTCATGGGATTGGCAGCGCTGTGTATCTCCGCTTGCACCACCGACGATGAATGCAACGGAGACTCCACCTGCCAGGAACTGGGTGCCATGGGATTCGTGTTGGCTTCTGTATGCGATTGCGCCGTCAACGAAGACTGCGGGGAAGGCCTTGAGTGCTGCGAAGTGCCCCTGGTCGGTGCCATGACCTGCCTCACAAGCTGCATTGACCTCGGCGGCTTGATGTAGTTCCTTTCGGAACCAGATAGGTCAGCGACACAAAGGCCGCTGCAGAAGCAGCAATGCCGAACGCCGTCGCCGGCAATCCCCACGGAAGCGTCACCGAAAACAGCGACAAAACCAGCGTGGTAGTCCCCCCAACCAGGATTCCTGCCATCGCGCCGGCGGGGCTGCTCTTCTTCCAGAAATATGCGCCCAACGTTGGAACGAACAACGCCGACACCATGAATGAGTACGCATAAAGAATGGCATCCAGAACCCCCCCTCGCTGGGCAGCCACCCAGGCCAACAGCATGGCGATAACACCCAGAACCAGGGTCATCACTTGCGACAAGCGCATCTCCCCTTTGTCGGTCAGGTTGGGGGCAATGTGCCGTCGAACAACATCCCCGACGATGTTCCCCGAAGAGGCAATGAGACAGCTATCCGCAGTGGACATGATGGCCGAAAAATACGCAGCCGCCACAATCCCCGCCAACCCCACGGGAAGAACCTCCCCAATGAGAATCGGGATCCCCATTTCCGGGTCTATGTCCTCAAACAAGATTCGAGCGCACATCCCCAAAAATGCCCCCATGAAAGCCATCACCGGGTACTCGAAAGCCCCCGCAATGAACCACGCACGACGGGCACTCTTTGTGTCTTTGCAAGCGTATATCCGCTGGTACAGAGTCATCGCCACGACCCAAATGGGAATCACCGTCACGGTCCACTCCACCACTTGGCTCCAAGACACATTGTCCAACCGGTAAAACCGGGCGGGCAACGCATCCATCAAAGCTTCCACGCCGCCAATCTCGTACACGGAGAACGGTATCGCCAGAAAGATGAGCCCGAAAAGGAGCACAATCCACTGCACAGTGTCCGTGTATATCACCGCCTTGAGTCCACCCAACACCGTGTACGCCACAATGATGAACCCAATTACCAGAATGGAGAAGTTCACGCTGGCAAAGCCACCGGGCGCTTCCCTGAACAGGGTGCCGGCCGACAGCTTAGCCCCGGCGAGAACCTGACCCCCGGTAAAGCCCAGATATCCTAACGCCGAAACCACGGCAACC
>CALFHQ010000622.1 GCA_937876385.1 uncultured Pseudomonadota bacterium | reverse complement strand
CAGGGGTTCCCTTCGCAGGGATGAGTCTCAGTGGATTGTGTCGCTCCAGCGGCACGCTGCTCTCGATGAGCCCCATTGCGGCTTTGGTTGCCTTCAGGGAGACGTCGAACCGACGCCCTTTGTAGTCCGCTACAAAGACGGCGTTGGCCGCTCTCGCCCGAAGGGACCTGAGGTCCTGTTTTTGCAACTGTTCCCCCCCAAAAAATCGGACAAAAAACCTGAAGCGAACGGGACGCATGGGGTGGCAAGATCGAAATCCAATCTCATCCAAGGAAACATAGTCAAGGAGGATGTACAAATCAAGAAATGTCTGGGTTGCAGTAGCACTTTTTTCAGAATGGCCGAGGTGGATAGCTAGCCGCTATCTTGCGTGTGTTTGTCCAAATTCACCCAATTGGTTGGCGGACGCCATCGGGCTGGGTTCCTTCGTCTCGTGGACCCTTCGGTGAGTGTGAAGGTGAATCGGCGAGCAATGATCGTGGTGTTTGCGACAGCCGTTGTATTTCTTGCCGATTCTCCTATGATTAGGGCGGTCCCTCGTCGGGGACTGAGGAGTGTTGTTGGTGATGACCCCAATGTTTTCTGCGATGCAAGCGGCGAGCGCCTTGATTCCGGGCCCCTTGGGACTTTTCTCCTCCATCGGTTCCGGTGAATTGGTGCTCATTCTGGTGCTCGTTCTGATCATCTTTGGTCCCAAGCAGTTGCCCGATCTGGCCCGCTCGTTGGGAAAGACGATGCGGGGAATTCGGCAGGCCACAGACGAGATCCGAGAGGAGATCGGCGTGGACGACATCGACTTGGGGCCCTTGAATCGTCGCCGTCCCGGTCCAGTCCGCCGTCCGGGTTCCATCCCACCTCGGCACACCATTCCCGAGGATAGCAAGGTTGCTGACTCCAAGGTCGCAGACTCAAAGAGCGGGGGAGGCTCTGTCGGAGAGGCGCCCGAGACCAACAGCGAAACCGGGGAAGAGAAAGATGAGTCGTGAGCTCCTTCCCCCCCCGGGGGATCCCTATGTAGAGGAACCCTCTGATTCCAGCTCGGCGAGTTTCTGGGATCATCTCTCAGAACTCAGGAATCGGATCGTGGTTGTGGCGTTGGCGTTTCTGGGTACCTTCATGTTGACCTGGGTATACCGTGAGTGGCTGTTTGCCATGTTTACCCGGCCGGTGAAGGAAGGGTTGGCTCACCACGGCATTTACCGTTTGACGGCTCTGGAGACTACCGAGGCGATTCTCGTTTACTTGAAGATGTCTGCGGTAGCTTCCATCCTCGTTGTGATTCCAGTCGCCCTTTGGCAATTGTGGTTGTTCGTGAAGCCTGGACTGCGCCGGTCGGAAATCCGTCCCCTTCGCCGGGTTGTGACGTTCTCCCTGTTCATGTTCGTCATCGGCCTGCTCTTTGCTTATCGGTTCGTGTTGCCGTTGGTAGTCGATTTCCTGGCGGGTTTCACATTGGGAAGCGGAGGGGTGGAGTTCCAGGTCACGATGCGGAGCGCCTATTCTACGGCGTTCACCTTCCTGGTCGGGTTTGGGGTGATTTTCGAGCTGCCTCTGGTGATGATTCTGTTGGCGGCGACCCCTCTCATCAGCTATCGAAACTACATCAAGTGGATCCGTTATTTCATCGTCATTGCTTTTGCGCTGGGATCGCTTTTGACCCCTCCGGACGTTGTTTCGCAGGTGCTCATGGCGGTGCCCCTTACTGTCTTGTACTTCATCGGTATCGGTTTTTCCTATCTGATGGAGAAGAGCAACGAAGGGGCGTCGGATGTTCGTCGTGGGCCGGATTGGATTTTGGGGATTGGGGTTGTCGGTCTGGCAGGTCTTGTTGTTGTCATGGGCCTTCCTTCCAGCGTGAGCCCTTTGGAGGCCTTGCCCACGGGGGCGCTCCAGGTGACTCGCGCCAAACCTTCGATGTTGCCCATTTCCTGCGGGGCTGTGTCGTCGTTGCAGGCTTTGACCTTGGAGGAAGACGGAAATTGCACATGTGCGGAGTACGAGGAAGGGGCTGTGTTGATCGTGGAGGGTGCCAGGGAGGGGGTGGATTGCGATTCTCTGGCCGATTTCCTTGAGGGAGAGGCGCCCTTTTCTTGCGAGGAAGTCTCCGGTGTCTGGATTCTGGGTGCTCCCATTCCCGTGGCTCGTCTTCTTCACAACATGGACCAGGGGATTGTTGCCCCGGCGCCCTATTCTACTATTGGGGAAGCGGACTGGATCTTCTACCGGGCGGTGTCCCTCGATTCTGCTCAGTTGAGTACATATGTGACGGCCAGCCTGTGGGTGGATCCTCCGGTTCAGGAGGTGGCAATGGCGTTCAAGGACCCTGCGGAGGCCGAAGATTTCCGAGAACTCATCGAGGAGCACCGAGACAGTTTCCAGAAAAGTGCGTCCCTTTCGGGGGACGTTGAGCCGACTGTAGCTGCGCTTCTCGAGCTTCGAGATGCCGTGCGCCAACTGTCCCAGCGATGTGCTCCAGGGGACGAGGAAATGGCGGCATCTTTGAGAACTGTCGATGCCAGATTGGCTGTATTGACTGAAACTCTTCCCGGAAGGCACGATGTCCGTGGAGTGCGTTGCGAGACCCCCAACTGCGTTTTGGAGTCGGTAGCTCCTCTTCTGCCTACCGATTTGGAGATGGAGGTCAAACGTCGAATCTTGAAGCTTAGCGGGGAGCTGGATGGTGTTGAGGTGGTGCGTCGCTCCGAGGAATTGAAAGGGGCGCTGTCGGATCTTTAGCCAATCTGCAGTCTCGGCAGGGCGGGGAACTCACTTTAAGGGGATGCTCTGAGACGATAGCAGACAGCAAATGGCCCGGGTGTGAATCTCAGCGTTGAGCCAGGGGTTGGAGTCGGGGATCCTGTCCAATCTGGTGAAGGAGTCTCTGGCGAGCCCGGACTCGCTCAGGATTTGTTCAAAAAGGGTCGAGCTTTCCTGAGACATCCCCCGGTCAGTGAGGGGTGAAGTCTCGCACAGCAGCCTGACCTTTGTTTCGATATATGGTTCCATTTCCTTGTTTTCTGCCAGATCAGCGGCGAGCTGTTTCAACGCAGCGATATCCCATTCTCCCCCTCGAGTGGGTGCGGTGGCTTTCTTTGCCCAGGAGTACAGGGTTTTGGTGACCTTGTCGTTGCTGCGCTGAAGCTCGAACTGATGCAACAGATCAGAGGTTGTTCCGAGAGAATCGAGGGTGGTCGCAGGTGTCGTGGAGCGCAAGGTGGTTCCCCGCCAGCCAGCCTTGAGAATGGCATTCACGGTGCGAGTCATTTGTGGGTTCATGGGGGATTCACAAGGCACACCCAGCGCCAGACCCGGTATCGTCTCGAGGGTTTTGACGACGGCTGGTTCGATGGGGTGTTCCTGCTCAATTGGGTTTCTTTGAGCGGGAGTCTTTTCAGGTGTCTCCACATTTTCCTGAGTGGTCTTCTGGCTCTTTTCTGTCTTGGTTTTCGGGTCGGAACTCGTGAGGGACAAGATGGCCCAGGTTCCGAGAGTCAGCCCCACGATGACGAGGCCCAGAACGATATATCGGGTGGACTTTGAAGAGCCTCCAGCTTTCGGGGAGACCGTCTTCGGGGTCGAGTCGGCGACGGTGTCGTCGTCGGTGTCGGTCTCCGCTTCCGGGGGAAGCTCTTTCGATGTTTCGGCAGTGGAGGGCGTCTCTCCGGCGGTCGGCGGGTTGGTCGACCGGACGTCATTCTTTCCTGCTGCGGTGATTGGGGTGTTGACGTCGATTCCCTTCCTCTTGAGGTCTTCGTGGGGGACGTCTTTGGGTGAAATGGGCTGGGGGGGAATTCGGCTTGCGATGGTCTGCAGGCTTTGGAGGACGGCAGCGGCGGAGGCGTACCGGTCTTCTCTTTTCAGGGCCAGGCATCGCATCACGACGGATTCAATTTCGGGGTCGATGTCGGCAAACTCCGAGGGTTTCCTGACATCCCCGGACAGGACGGCCCGCATGATCTCTGTTATTTGCACGGCATCGTATGGATAGCGACCTGCGAGTGCCTCGAACATGGAGGCTCCCAGCGCGTAGATATCGGCTCGGGCGTCCACGGTGCTGGAATCGGTGAACTGCTCCGGGGCCATGTATTGGGGGGTTCCCAACATAGAGCCTGCGACCGTGACCTGGGACTGGAGTGCGGAAGTTCGAAGTTTCGCTATTCCAAAGTCCATCAGCTTTGGAATGACTCCGTGCTGCATTTTCTGGAGGAAGATGTTTGAGGGTTTGAGATCTCGGTGGACGATTCCGGCGTCGTGGGCGTAGTGCAGAGCATCCAGGATGGGCATGAACAGCGTGAGGAATTGGCCGGAATTCAGGCGTTTGTCCGGGACGTTTCGATAGAGCGCATCCAGAGTTCCTCCGACGAGGAAGTCCATGACCATTCCGCTGAAATCGGGAAGCTCGATGATGTCTTGTACGGTGAGAATGTTGGGATGTCGGAGATTGGCTTGGATTCTTGCTTCGTCCAGGAAGCGGACTCTGATCTCTTCGTTCTGCTGGTATTGAGTGTGGAGGATTTTCAGAGCGACGACATGCCCCAGTCGCTGGTGGCGTGCAATGTAGACGTTGGCCATGCCACCGGCCCCTAGTTTCCCGAGGATGACGTACTGACCGAGTTGTGTTCCTTCCACGCTGGCCCCCTGTTGAAGATCGCTCTGGTTATACCACAGGGAGGAATCTCTCATCAACCGCCGTTGGAGGTGGGATGTTGCTTGAAATTGGGAACGCAAAGGCTATGGTAAGAGCGCATTTGGGGAGGAAGATGATGACAAAGGGCGCCAATGGGAAGGGAGGGAGTTCAAACCCGGAGAGATTGCCTTCATGGTTGAAGGTGAAGATTCCCACCGACGAAGGAGATGTCCGTCAAGTGGCGAAGGTGCTGAAGAGGGGTAGCCTTCACACGGTGTGCACCTCCGCACGTTGTCCCAACATCGGGGATTGCTGGCGATGCGGAACCGCCACGTTCATGATTCTGGGCACCCAATGCACCCGGAATTGCCGCTTTTGTGCTGTATCCACCCATCGCACCCCCCCTCCTCCAGACCCTTTGGAGCCCAGCCACATTGCCGATGCGGTATCCGAATTGGGGCTAAAGTACGTGGTCATCACTTCGGTGACTCGAGACGATCTCCCCGATGGTGGAGCGGGGCACTACGCTGCCACGGTCCATGCAGTCAAGGGAGCTAGTCCTTCTGCCATGGTGGAGTTGCTGATACCTGATCTGGCCATGGAGGAAGAGGCTCTCAAGGTTGTCTTGTCGTCGGGTGCGGATGTGGTTGGACACAATCTGGAGACTGTCCGCCGTCTCACCCCCCTCGTGCGAGACCAAAGGGCCTCCTACGAACGCTCTCTCGCCGTCCTGGAGTGGTTTGCCAAAGCCGGAGTGGTCACGAAGACGTCGCTGTTGCTGGGGTTGTCGGAGAGTGTATCGGAGGTGGAAGAGGCCCTTCGAGATGCACGAAATGTCGGGGTCCGTCATGTGGCGATGGGGCAGTATCTGAGACCGTCTTCCAAGCATTATCCCGTGGCCCGCTATTGGACTCCAGAAGAATTCACCCACTTTGGGGATGTTGCCAGGCAGATGGGTTTTGATTCCGTCGCCTCTGCCCCCCTCGTCCGTTCGAGCTATCGAGCTGAGGAGTTTGTCGGGAAGATCAGTCGCAATCCACGGTGAGAGTATAGTCGGAGGTCCCGAAGGTGGGGCCAAATCCGGTTGGAGCTTTGCCGTAACCGTCCACCACAAAGTAGTATCGAAGTCCCTTTTGGGCGTTGAATTTCACCGTGTTGGTTCCCCAAGCAATGCAGTTGGCCGGGTTGCATCCGTAGCCGTTGTCCTGGAGGACGAAGAGGTCGAGATCCCACTGCGTCGAGTTCAGCGTCAAGGTGACGTTGCCGGTAGCTTCTGGCTCGAAGAAGTAAGAGAACTCAGGACCATCGAAGGTCGCGGCAGCGCATCCGTACTGCGGGATCTCGTCGGTGGTGTCGGGGTTGTTGTTGTTCCACTGATCCTGGTCTCCGCAGCTTAAGGTGTTCTCTGCGAGGCAGTGGGGGCACTTGTCGGAGAGGCTGCAGTCTTCTTCGTCAGCGCAATCGGTGAGTCCATCGCCATCGTTGTCGAGTCCGTCGGCGCAGTCCACTTCGGTGGTCGGGTTGCACTCTACGTTGAGCAGGAATGTCCCGAGGGGGTCCCCGACGAATCCATCGATTACGATGTCATAGGTTTTGTTTGCCTCGGCGACGAAAGTGATGTCGTTGAGGCCGTACTTGATGCAATTGTCTGGGTCGCAGGTGTCCCCTTCGAGGAGGAGAATATCGAGGGAGTGTGCGTTGAGCTCCAGCCCTGCCGTGACTTCGACGTCGAAGGGGGCGGAGAATCGATAGGCGACTTCGGGACCCGCATAGTCGTATGAAGTGCAAGCGTAATGGTCGATGGCTGTGGTGGAGCCCCAACCAAAGTTGGCGAAGGCGTCTTTGAATCCACAGCCGATGCTCTGTACAGGCTCGCAGTGTCCAATGCACTCGAAGGCTTGCGAGCAATCGTCGTCGGCGCAGTCCACATGTGAATCCAGGTCGTTGTCGACTCCATCGGCGCAATTTGTTTCCACGAACTGCGAGCACCGCACCTCGATATTGAAGGAGCCTTCAGCGCCGTGGTATCCGTCCACAACGAAGTAGTACGTTTCCCCTCCTTCGGCGGGGAAGGTTACCTTCTTCTGACCCCACGCAATGCAATCCATTGGAGCGCATCCCTGGTTCGTCTCTTTGAGAATGAGCAGGTCGGTTTGAGCCGATTCGTTGGACAACTCGATGGTGACATCGATGTTGCCGGGGGCATCGAAGCGGTAGGCGAATTCGGGGCCGTCGTAGTCCCACTCGTTGTCCAGGCATCCAGCCCCCTGGCTCAAGTCGGAGTAGCGATCAATGGCGTCGGTGGTTCCCAATCCGTAGTTGGCGCCGAAGTCGGTTGTGTTGCACTGGAGGTTCCAGATGGGAAGGCAGAAGGGTGCGGGGCATTCTTGTGTGTCGGCGCAATCAAGGTCGTCGCAGTCCACCAGCTCGTCTCCGTCGTCATCCAGTCCATTGGCACAGTTCAACTCAAGGTGGGGCATGCAGTCGAGTTCCACGGTGTAGAACACCCCCTCTTCCACCGGGCTGTCGAGAACGATGTAGTAGGTCTGTCCCTGAAAGACGTCGAAGGTGACGATGCCGTTTGAGGCGGCTCGGCAGTTGAGGGAGTCGCATCCGGTGTTTCGACTTTCCAGGACGAAGGCCCACAACTCGGGAGTTTCGGAAGTCACCGTGAGGGTAGCCTGTCCATCGTACGAGGCCACGAAGGAGTACGTGTACTCGGGCCCTTCCATGGCTCCGGTGGGGCAGGCATAGACGTCGAGGTTGTTTGTGCTCCCGTTTCCGGCGGTGGACCAACTGTCCTGAGCGCCACAAACGAGGTTCCACTTGGGATAGCAGGTGGAGTCGTCGCATTCGTTGGCGGTTCCCGGATAGCACTGGCCATACCGGCACTGGTCGTTGATGGTGCAGGTGTCTCCATCGTCGCACGGGTACTGATTGAATTCGTGGAGGCAACCGGTATCGGCGTCGCAGGTATCCAGGGTGCATGGGTTGTCGTCGTCGCAGGGTCTGGGCGCTGCACCGATACAGTCCCCGTTCAAACAGAGATCCCCAATTGTGCAGGCGTCTTCGTCGTCACAGGGACGCCCGTTCCCTCGAATCACGGCCTCGCACTGCCCCGTGGAGGGGGAACAGACGGTCTTGATGCATTGGGAATCAGAGTCGGTGTCGCAGGTGACAATGCTCGCCGACGGGATCTTGCACTGTTCGAAGATGCACTGTACGACTCCGTTGCACAGGTTGTTGTCGTCGTAGAATGCGCAGTCCGAGTTGTCCTGGCAGGTGCACTCCGGGGACGTCTCTCCCTTGCAGGCCCCTTCGGTGCAGCGGTCGTTCTGGGTGCATCCGTTTCCGTCGTTGCAGACGTTGTCGTTGTTTTCCACCACGCATCCGACTTCCGGTTGGCAGGAATCGGTGGTGCAGATGTTTCCATCGTCGCAGACCACCGAGGAGCCCACGCATTCTCCCAATTCGTTGCAGGTCGTGCCGTAAGTACACAGATCGTCATCATCACAAAGAGAACCCATGGGCCTGCTGCCTGGAACACACAGCCCCAGGTGCTTGTTGCATACGGCCTTCTGGCAGGGGCCGAGCCCCACCATGACTTCTTCGCAGTCGGAGTCCTTAGTGCACTGAACCTGGATGTCCGGTTTGATTTCACCGTCGAGGTCACCTGTTGAGTCGATGTCGATGTCAGGGGAAATGCCGTCGGAGTCGCAGCAGTTGTCCTCTTTTAGATCGGGGAACACGATGGTGTCTTTCGTTTCCTCTGTAATGTCCGTCGGGAAGGGATTGTTGTCTTTGAACACGTCGGTTTGATCGACCTTGAGGTCTTTCTTGTCGCCGTCGCCGCCAGAGCTTCCGCAAGCTAGAGTCAGTCCCGCTGTGAGCAGCATCACCATCAGTCGTCGTGTCATCAAGCAGCTCCTTATTGGGAATTTGAAATGCTCGTCCCTTCTATTCCGGCCTATTGTATTCCGCCTTGGGTTCCTTCGCAAACTCGTTGCCACTGAAGCCGGACCCTGTTCCATTTCACAAAAGGTCGCTTGTCGGTCTTGCCATCAAGTTCGATGGTGCTCTTGGCGAACCGTGTTTTTGGAAGATTTGGCCTTTTTGCCGTTGCTCCTGGAGGGGCCAGGAGGGTTCCTTTGATGACAGGTGTCGAGGTGTCCCAGGAGATTTCGTACAGGAAGAAAATGGGCGCATCCTGCTCTACCTGGGAAGGGTCGAAGGGGGCCGTCTGGGGAGGGGAGAGGAGGCCGACGAGCTTCAGGAACTCCATGACGTCCCAAGCGCGCTGCCTCGCTTCATCGGAGCCAACCTTTGAAGCGTCGGCTCGGAATTGCACCTCAAGATCGACCTGACTGTGGCCTCCTGCGGAGGTCGTCAATCGAACGAGATGAACGTTCACCCCGTACCCGAATCCCGCCACAATCTGAGAAAACTGCCTTAAGGCAGCGCTGCGGCTGATTCCCTGGAGTCCCGCTTGTACGCAAAGTGCATCGTTGCAGGGGACCTCCGACCACAGAACGTCGTCGGGAGATGCCAGGCCGGATTGTTTCAAAAAGTGTTCAAAAGCTGTGGCGGCCATGCTCTCGGCACGGGCGTCCATCGGAATCCACGTCAGCAGCAAGGAGAAAAGCAGCACAAACCCTGTCGGCGCCCTCAGACCTCCACGGAAAATGGCTCTTGTGAAGCTCCTTTGATGGTCGAAATCGGCCCGTGGCTTGAAGGGCGACATGATGTGCTCCATGGAGAGGCTTATGAACCGGTGAACAGTCGTTCCCCGAATCGGGATTCCAGCCCGGCGTCGGCAATCTTCTGGGCCGTGGTCTTTCTATCGTAGTCGAAGCGGTGGAGGATGACTGCTCCTGTATCGGTGTCAAGGTAGGACACCGCCCCTCGCGGATCCCTGTCTCGCGGTTGCCCCACACTTCCGGTACTGACGATGTGCTTGGCTGAGTCGGTCCACTCCACCTTGTCCACGGTTGTCTCCTTCACCTTGCCGTCCTTGAGGCGGAAGGCTCGCACCAGGTGGGAGTGCCCGAGGAAGGAGATGTCGCTGAGACGATCCATCATTCGAAGGTGAGCCACGGCGTCGTCCTTGAAGACCACATAGAAGTACCCGCTGGGGCAAATCGGAGCGGAATGAAAGAAGCTGGCTCGCCACTCCGAGTTTCTGTGGGTGTACGGCAATTTGTAGAGCCACTCCAGGTTTGCAGAGGAGAGCTGACGACGCGTCCACTGGATGGCCAGTCGGGCAGCGTCGTAGTAGAACTCTGTGGACATGGCGCCGATAACAGCCGCATCGTGGTTCCCCAGGAGGGTCGCACTGCAATTTTTCTTGATGAGGTCGCAGCACTCGTTTGGACTCGGGCCGTAGCCGACGACGTCTCCCAGGCAGATTACTTCGTCAACCTTCTGGTCGTCCAGCCACTTGAACGCTACGTCCAAGGCCTCGATGTTTGAGTGAATATCCGAAATGATCCCGATTTTCATTCAGTCCTCCACATATCGGGCCATTGTAGCTTCCAAGGCCACAGAGGCCAACAACTTTGTCCCCCGTTGTCAGTCAAATCACCTCTCCGAGTGGATTTCTGGATCAATTCTCGAACCGTGCTAGCGTGGAACCGTGTCTGACTTCTGTATTAATGGAGGATCGCTGTGAACGTATGGGTCTTTGCCTTGTTGTGGATGCTCTCTCCACCTGTGACGGACCCCGGGTTCTTCTCTCACAATAGCCCCCAGTGCCTCGTTCGGTCCGCGATGCAGGGCAATGTGCTGCCGATACTGGTGAAGAGCACCGCCCCCGTCTGCCCGTGGACGGTGGAGGATGCTTCAGTGGTGGAAGTGAGCAAGTACTACTCACGGTACTCGTGGTGGAACCACGATCGAAGCACGAATCTCGAATTGGCAGGGGCCGCCGTGGATGGAACCATGCTGATGCCCGGCGAAGAGTTCCGATTCAATCAAGCTGTTGGTGAGCGAACCGAGGAAGCCGGCTACCAGAGAGCCAAAGTAATCGTCTCCAGTGGCTACAAAGAAGATATCGGTGGTGGAATCTGTCAGACCGCCAGCATGATCCACGCAGCGTCGGTGTTGGCGGGACTGGAAATAACACGCCGGACCCCTCACCGCTTCCGAGTGGGGTACCTCCCTCCAGGATTGGATGCCACGGTGGACTGGGGGAAGAAAGATCTCCATGTGCGAAACAACACCCTTTTCCCGGTGGTGTTCAAACTGGGCAAGGTCGGAAAAGGGGAGTTCGTGGCCCGGGTGATGGCTCCCGTGGCTTCGTACAAGATTCGCTACAAGTACGAGGTGGTCGAGGAGACTCCGTCGGATCGTGTGACGTTCGAGTTGGAGGATTCGAAGGACCGTGTGAAGTATTACGGTCGACCCGGATACCACATTCGGCGTTGGCTTCACCGCAAAGACATGCTGAGCGGAAAACGGGACGTCATCGAATTGGAACCCGACGAATACTCGCCCAGTCCGTGGACTCTTCGTGTGGCGGAATATCCCAACGGCGAGAAACGCTTGCGAGGGGTGTCGGTGAAGAAGATCAACGAATTCCTCAAAGGGACAAAGTACTCCGTCAAGTCGGCTCGGTACACCGATGTGGATGAGGAATCCGGGGAGTACATGCCCCGACCCTACGTACCTCGTCGAAAGATGAAGCACTTCCAAGGATTTGCCCAAATCCTCGATCCCAACCCGCCACAGCGCATAACCAGGCGTTGACCTTCGCATCGTCCCGGTGCAACGTATTCACAGTGATCTGTCTTGCCATTGAACCTCGTGGAGAACTTCATGTCTGTGTCCGGAGTGATATTCGATCTGGATGGAACCCTGCTTGATACCATCCGTGGTTTGGCCGATTCCATGAACGCGGCCCTCAGCGAGAGAGGGTTTGGAGGCCATTCGATAGAGACCTACAAAGGGTTCGTGGGACGGGGAATCGAGACCCTTGTCAGGGTGGCCCTCCCCGATGGCGAATCGAACGACACAGTTCTGGACGTCTTGCAGGCCATGAGGGAACGCTACGCCCAGGACTGGCCCCGGACCACAAAGCCCTTCCCCGGAGTGCCGGAGATGCTGCAAGGGCTCTTTGACCGGGGGATGAAGGTCTCCATCCTCTCCAACAAGCCCCACAAGTACACGGTTCAAATGGTGGAAGCACTTCTCCCCGGTTTTCCCTTTGACGAGGTGCTCGGTGCCAGAGATTCGATTCCAATCAAACCGGCCCCGGACGCAGCCCTTGAGATCGCCCGCGGGTGGGTTCTTCCCCCGAGCCAAATCGCCTTTGTCGGGGATAGCGACGTGGACATGGAAACCGCAGTCAACGCTTCCATGCTTCCAGTGGGGGTCATGTGGGGGTTTCGAAATGCGCAGGAGCTGGCGAACTCCGGCGGACGGATCCTGGTTGCCAACCCGGAAGACCTCCTCGTCGTCTTGCGGTGAGTCAACCTGGCAACGGGGACGGAGGGTGGTTCTTGAACTGAAGTGGTCGTCACATTTCTTGAGCAGAGTGGGAGTGTCAGATGGACAATCGAGTTTTGGTGCGGGGAATTGGAGAGTTGCTGACGATTCCGGCGGAAATTGGCGAGGTTGGCGAGGGGGTCTCAGGTGACGACGCTTTGGGGGTGATTCGGAACGCGGCCATGATTCTGGACGATGGCCGGGTTGCCTGGGTCGGACCGCAAAGCGAGGCTCCGGAGGCGAGCTATGTTGAGATTGTGGATGTCAACGGCCTGGTTGTGATGCCCGGGTTGGTGGAGTGTCACACGCACCTCGTCTTTGCCGGAAATCGGGCCCATGAGTTCAGTTTGCGGACGCAGGGAGCGACCTACGAAGAGATCGCTGCGTCTGGAGGGGGCATTGTGTCCACGGTGGAGGCGACTCGTCTGGCCACGAATGAGGAGTTGATGGTTTCGGCGTTGGCTCGACTGGACGACTTCCTGCGGCACGGCGTGACCACATTGGAGGCCAAGAGTGGTTACGGGTTGAGTTGGGAGCACGAGAGGAAGATTCTGGAGGTGATGTCGGACCTCAACCAGCAGCATCCGACGACAGTGGTTTCTACCTTCCTGGGCGCTCATACGGTGCCACTGGAATTTCGACCCGACACCGAGCGGTACTTGGATGTTGTGTGCGAAGAGATGCTTCCCCAGGTAGCCGAGGCGAAGCTGGCGACGTTCTGCGATGTCTTCGTGGAGACCGGTGCTTTCTCGTTGGAGCAGGGGCGGCGTGTGCTGGAAACGGCTCGGGATTTGGGGTTGTTGCTGAAGATCCATTCGGAGCAATTGACACACACGGGGGCTACGGCGTTGGGGGCGGAGTTGGAGGCGGTGAGCGCCGACCATCTCGATTTTTGTACCCCCGAGGACGCTCGGTTGTTGGCTGAAGCGGGTACTGTCCCCGTGTTGCTCCCGGGGGCTACGTTCTTTGTGGGGCACACTCGTTTTGCGAGGGCTCAGATGTTTCAGGAGGCGGGTGCACCGGTTGCATTGTCCACGGATTACAACCCTGGCAGCAGCCACACTCGCAATCTCTGGTTGATGGGCACAATGGGATGTGTGTATATGGGATTGTCCCCGGCGGAAGCTCTTCGTGGAATGACCACCAATGCGGCTCGTGCTTTGGGGATGCACGAAGAGGTTGGCTCCCTGTTGCCCGGTTATGCTGCTGACTTCATTGTGACCGGGGTGGGAAATGGGGAGGAACTTTTGTATCTTTACGGACACAATCCGGCCAAGGAAGTCTACAAGTCAGGTCGCAAGGTGGCGCATTGAGTCTGTACTCTTGGTTTGAAAAGCCGGAAGAGCAAGAATATACTCGGCGGCTGATTGTTGAAGCAGGTTTCGAAGGAGAGTCTGATGGTTGATACGGTCGAGAAGGCGAGAGCAGAAGTCAATCGAGGCCCCGCGGTGGCGTTGGTTACCTTCCTCATCCTGTGCGTGATTGGGGTCATTTCGGCTTACCATCTGACCGGGGTTTTCGTTGGGACGCACATGGCTCCAGACGAATACGAGAGTTTTTGCAATCTAAGCGAGCGAATGAACTGTGAGCGGGTCTCGGCAAGTGACGAGTACTCCATCGTGGCGAATGTCCCCGTTTCTGTATGGGCCACTGCCGGATACTTGTTCGTGGCTTTTCTGGCCTTTGCGGGATTGATGCGGTTGCGGGAGCGATTTGCCCAAGGGTTCCTGTTCATCTTTGGGGTTCTGTTTCTCGGGGTTTCGGTTTGGCTCGTCATCGTGATGCACTTCTTCATTCAGTCGTGGTGTATCGTCTGTCTTGCCATCGATGCTATCAACATTGCGCTGTTTGGGATATCCATTGCCCTCATCAGGATGTCTCGTCAGGGGATCGCAGAGGCCATCAAGAGAGATTTTGCCGTGACCTTCGGGAATGTGAAGGTTCTGGCCCTGTTGGCGGTGGTTGGTCTCGGAGCGATGGGCGGTGCCTACGCTTATGGGTCTGGCCTCCTCGTGGACATAAAGAATCACAACGAGAAGCTGGCAGCGAAGAAAGCGGAGGAGGAGCGGAAAGCGCACTCCATCTGGTCAGACGTTGTGGAAAGTGGTGGGTCATCGGAGATGGTGTATATCCCAGGCGACGAAGAAAGGGGCCCCAAGGAGAAGTCCTCCACGGAGGAGAAGTGGTCCCGGAAGGTGAACGACACGCCCATGGAGCAGTCGTGCGAGGACAAGAAGGACGAAGAGAAGATTGGCAAAGAACCCAGAAAGGTCGTGAACATGGGAGTTTCCAAGGAAGGCTACCCATGGATTGGTGCTTCGGAACCGATCCTGGAGATTTCCGAGTTCACTGATTTCCAGTGCCCCTACTGCCAGCGTGCCCACATGATTGTTCGAAAGCTCGTGAACAAGTATCCCGGCAAGCTGCGGGTGTACCATCGTCAATTCCCGCTGGATAGTCATTGCAACCCGATGATCAACGGCGATTTTCATCTTCGAGCTTGCGAACTCGCTCGAATCTCGGAGTGCGCAGGGGAGCAGGGGCGGTTCTGGGAGATGAACGACTTTCTTTTCCATCACCAGGATGAATTGAAGGATAGCGGTATCACCGCCGAGCAGGTGGCTGAGCGTCTCGCTCTGGACATGGGAAAATTTGAGTGCTGCATGACCGCTGACAGTTCCATGAAGCCGATCAAGGCGGGGATCGCCGAAGCCATCGAGAAGGGACTCAAGGGCACTCCGGCCTACGTCATTGATGGCGCTGTTTACTACGGGAAGATTCCCGACGAAGCCCTTCAGAAACTGGAAAATGCGAAGTAGGCGCCGGCTCAGGATTGGATTCGTTCCACCTTGAGGACCCCTTTGACGCGACTCAGGGCTCGCACGATGGACTTCAACTGGCTGACGTTGTTGACGTCCACCTTGAAGACCGCATCCGCCTTCTCTTCCCCGGTTCGAACCACCACCTGTTTGATGTTGAGTCCAAACTTCGAGAAAACCTGAGAAATGCTGGTGAGCATCCCCGGGGTGTCTTTGGAGGTGATCTTCACCGATACCTCTGTGCCCGTTTCCCCTTGCCGGTCCCATTCCACGTCGACGAACCGCTCCTGGTCCATCATCTCGACGTAGTTGCACTCCATGGAATGGACGGTGATCCCTCGGCCTCTTGTGACGAAACCGACGATCCGTTCCCCTCGAATGGGGTTGCAGCACTTGGCAAATCGGATCATTACGTCCTGCTGGCCGCCCACGAGAACCTTCCCTTTTCCGCTCAGGCTCAGTCGTTCCAGCAGGCCACCCAGGGGTTTGAACTTGGGTTTCTCGTCCGGGGTTTTGACGAGCCCCATCTCCTCGGCGATCTTTCGAGCCACATCTTCGGCTTCCAACTTTCCGACCCCCACCTGGAGGAAGAGGTGCTCCTCCCGGTCGAGGCCGATGGCCGCGAGCCGCTGCTTGAGGCTGCCGTTCTTGATGATCTTGTTGAGGGTGATGCTGAACTGTTTGAGTTCCTTCTCCAGAAGGATCTTCCCCAACTGCTGGTGGCGCTCTTTGGATTCGGCCCTCAGGTAGCCTCGGATCTTCGCCTTGGCGCGGGAGCTTTTCACCACTCGAAGCCAGTCCACCGAGGGGGTTTGATGGTTCGAGGTGATGATCGTTACGACGTCGCCGTTTTTCAGTTGGTGGTCGATGGGGGCCATGATTCCATTGACTCGAGCGCCGGTGCAGCGAATGCCGACTTCGGTATGGATGCTGAAGGCGAAATCCAACGGTGTGGCGTCCAGGGGCAGGTTTCGGACGTCTCCTCGAGGGGTGAAAACAAAGATTTCCTCGAAGGATAGCCCGTCCTTGATGGCCGAGTAGAGTTCCATGGAGTCGCGCAGGGTATCGTTCAAGTCCATGAGCTCTTCGATGAGCTGCTTCAGGTAGCGAATCTTCTCTTCATCGGCTGGGCTGATGACGTTGCCCTCTTTGTACTTCCAGTGGGCAGCGATTCCTCGCTCGGCTATCTCGTGCATGGTCCAGGTTCTAATCTGGATCTCCATCTGCTCAGCTCCTGGCCCGATGACGGAGGTGTGCAGGGACTTGTAGCCGTTGGGCTTTGGAAGGCTGATGAAGTCGCGGAAACGACCCGGGATGGGACGCCAGAGCTGATGAATGAGTCCCAGCACCTGCCAGCATTGCTCTACCGTGTTGCACAAGACTCGGAAGGCCACCACGTCATAGACTTCGTCGAGGGTGACCCCTTGCCGCTGCATCTTTCGGAAGATGCTGTATCGGTACTTGATGCGGGCAAAGACGGTTGCTTTGAGGTGTACCTTCTCAAGCTCCCTTTCGATGGTCGTTTTGACTTCGTCGAGGAACTTCTGCCGTTTCTTCTCTCCGATCTTGAGTTGTTCGTTGAGGGCAGCGAATTCCTGCGGGTGGAGGTACCTGAATGCGCCGTCTTCCAACTCCGACTTGACACGGTAGAGGCCCAGTCGGTTGGCCAGGGGCGCATAGATGTCCATGGTTTCCTGGGCTACTCGGACTTGCTGCTCTTCGCTTGTGTGGTCGAGGGTGCGGATGTTGTGCACTCGGTCGGCCAGCTTCACCAGGATGACTCGAATGTCTTTGGCCATGGCGAGGAGCATCTTGCGGAATGTCTCCGCCTGGCGCTCTTCCCGGGAGTCGTAGTTCATGGAGGAGAGCTTGGTCACCCCTTGAACGATGTTGGCGACGGGGGTTCCAAACAGTTCCTGAATCTCTTCGAAGGGAGCCTGGGTGTCCTCCAACGTATCGTGCAACAGCGCCGCTGCCACGCAGACCTCATCCAGCTTCAGCTCACAAACGAATCGTGCGACGTGGAGGGGATGGATGATGTATGGCTCGCCGGAGTAGCGGGTCTGGTCTGCGTGTTTGGAGGCGGCATAGACGTACGCCTTCTTAACGAGATCGACGTCAGCGTCCGGGTGATAGTCCAGGAGCGCCTCTAGAACGTCTTCAAGTTTGATTACCTTCACGTTCGATACCCGCATGCGGCGTGTGATTTCCTGGACTCCCTAACCGAGGCACAGTATATGCTGAGCACTTTCCCCTTGCAACTCGAAATGCGAATAATTTATAACTCTAAATGGCCACGGCAATGGCTCTGGAAGCCGCTGTTCAGGCCCACGAGAGGGAGACAAATGCACTACGAGGGGATGCTCTTTCGACCGCCCAGCGAGGCACAAAGCATGCTCATCCAGGTGACCACCGGTTGCAGCTACAACAAGTGCACCTACTGCGCCATGTACATGGACGCCGAGTTTCGGTTGAAGCCCATGGAAGAGATCAAGTCGGACATCAAAGAGGGTGCCGGCTATCGCTTCAAGCGCGTGTTCCTGTGCGACGGCGATGCTCTGGCAGCTCCCACTGCGTTTCTGGAGGAGATCCTCGATGAGATCCGTGACGTGATGCCCTTCGTGGAGCGCATCGGAGTCTACGGCGAAGCTCGCTCCATATTGAAGAAGGGGCCAGAGGCTCTCAAGCGACTCAAGGAGAAGGGGCTGGGCATCATTTACCACGGGGTGGAGAGTGGCGACGACGAAACCTTGAAGGCGGTGAAGAAGGGTGCCACGGCGGCTCAAACCGTGAAGGCAGGGCAGATGGTAAAAGGCGCCGGATTGCTCTATAGCTGCATCGTGATGTTGGGTCTCGGGGGCAAGAAGCGTCACGTTCAGCACGCTCAGAAGACAGCGGAATTGCTCAACGCCATCCAGCCCGATTATATCGGAGTACTCACCACGATGCTGGTTGAGGGTACTAAGTTGTTTGACCAGGCCGAGCGTGGGGACTTCGATCTTCCGTCTCGCCTGGGCATGTTGGAGGAGTTGAAGATCATCCTGGAAGCTCTCGAACTCAAACGAGGTCTCTTGACCTCCAGGCACTCCTCCAACTACCTCCCGATGCGAGTTGTTTTCCCATACCAGAAGGCGGAAGCGCTAAAGGTGCTTACGGAAGTCCTTGAAAAGAAAGACGAGACGATCTTGAAACCGGACTTCCTGCGGCAACTGTAGGAAATTCTGGCCGGGGATTCCTCTGGACTGAACAGAGGAAGCCACCCGCCTCACTGGCGCTACCGTCATTGGCTACTGGGTGAAGCGACCCTGAAAACGATGGAACCGTGGATTCCATTGGCCGGCGCTTTCAAATTAGCGCTTGAATTCGCTTTGCCGTTGAATACAATGTGTCGGACTGTAAATTCTTCGTGAATTTTGGGGAGGTTCCAATGAGAAGAGTTTGGCTTCTAGGGCTGTTTGCGATGGTGGGTCTGTTTATCTCTTGTTCCGATGGTGATTCGGAGAAGAGCTGCACCGTGGCGACAGATTGTTCCGCAGCGAACACCTGCCTTGATGGCAAGTGCAAGCAGATCGAGTGCAGTGCCCACGCAGATTGCCCGGGTTTGACCCCTTTCTGCGGCCCTGTTGGAATCGACCCGGCAAATCCGGACAAGCGCTACTGCAGTCCCGTGATGTGCACGGCTGACACCGAATGTGACGCCGGGATGGTCTGCGATACGTCGACGAAGCAGTGTATCGTTGGCGGCAACACCTCAGATGTTGCTAGTGACCTCGATACGGGCAACAACGGAGACAAAGACGTTGTTGAAGACCTGGACGATGAAGACATTGCCGTCGTCACCGAAGAAGGCATTTGCGCCGCTTGCACCTCCGATGCCGAGTGCGCCGACGGAAAGAAATGCCACCCTCTGGGCGGCGGAACCTTCTGCTTTGCCACTTGCGCCACCTCCAATGACTGCGCCACCGGCTGGATGTGCTACGCACTCACCGCCGATGGAAAGCAGTGCATTCCGATGGCCTTTAACTGCGACGCCGACTGCCTCACCGCCGGTTGTCCTGATGGCCAGATGTGCAACCAGCAGTCCGGTCAGTGCGCCGCCGGTGCTTCCGAATGTGCCGCTTGCCAGAACGACTGGAACTGCGCTGAAGGGTACCGCTGCAACCAGGATGGTGGGTACTGCGCTCCCGAGTGTGGCGCTGGATGCCCCACCAACTCCACCTGCCAGGAAGTCAACGAGACGGCCCCGGTGAGCGTGTGCGTGAGCGCCAGCCCCGAGTGCTGCTACGGCGACACCTGCGACGACGCCTGCTCTGCCGAGAAACCCTACCTGAAGGACGGCAAGTGCGTTGAGTGCTTGAACGACGGCCACTGCTCTGGCGAAGAAGTGTGTACCGCGGCGGGCGCCTGTGGCTCGGCCACCTGCACCGACCCCAACGCTCCTTACGAAAAGGACGGCGGCTGCGTTCAGTGTTTGAATGACGACCACTGCGTCGGCTTTGGCGACGGCGATACGACGTACCTGTGCAAGAACAATGTGTGTACCCCAGACGAGCTGCCACCCGAGTGTGCCTACTGCACAGATCCCTACCCGGCTTGCGTGCAGATCAACGGCGTTTGGTCCTGCGTCCAGTGCACCGCTGACACCGATTGCGGCGGCTCCGACGAATGCGATTTGTCGATGTACACCTGCACTGGGGACGGCCCCCCGAATTGCTCCGGTTGCCAGTCGGATGCCGAGTGCGTCTCCTCTACCGGTTCCTTTGAACTGGAATGTGACAATGCTTCTGGTTGCTGCATCGACAAGGCAGGCTGGTGCGATGGCGTTGAAGCCTTCTGCCCCGCCGGCGAGTGCAAAGGTCTCATGGATATCCTCGGTGGTGGGATGGGCATGGGGGGAATCCCCGGCATGCCGACGGAAGGCTCCTTTGGTGCTTGCGCCTGCACGACTCCCATGGACATGATGTCGCTGGCTATGTGCCTCATGGCTCCTTGCGACTCAGCGGAATGCCCCGGCTCCTCCGTGTGCATCGACCCGGCCATTTTGACGGACCTCCTCGGTGGTGGTCTCCCCAGCGGCGACGCTGCCGGGTATTGCATCAACCTCTCGTCTCTCCTGGGCGGCCTCTTCTAGGCTAGGACCTTACCCATTGTTCCCTTCGCCCCCTCGACCCTTTCCCAATAGCAAAATGTGAGGAATTTCATTGCTTGCAGACACTCTTCTTGCTTTGACGCAGTCTCGACTTTCGAATCATTCGGTCACCGACTTGCGGGTTGGTCTCTCTTACACGGCAGTGCTCCTGGACAACGGTCACCTTGGGGTAGCGGCCACTCTCAATGACTGGCCGAGTCAGCATTGCACGGTGAGCACGAGGGCGGGACGGATGAAGATCGGTGCGTGGCAGTCGGCGCAGATGTTGGCAGCCACAAACCCCGTCGATGCAGCCGTTGGACTGGCCACGGTGAACGCCGTGTTGAATCAGGATGTCGAAGGAGACAATTGCGATCTGCTCGAGCGGCTCGACATCAAAGAGGACGACACGGTGGCCATGGTGGGATACTTCCACCCCTTTGTCGCCAATCTGAAGGATCGATGCAACCTGATGATCTTCGAGCGCAAACCGGTTGCCCCCGGGGTGCTCCCCGATTGGAGCGCTGAACGGCTCATGCCGGATGCGACGGTTGTCATCCTGTCGGCCACAACGTTTGTGAACAAGACCATTGATCGACTACTCCAACTGGCTCGTCCAGCCCGCTCGGTGGCCATCGCAGGGCCCAGCACTCCCTTGATTCCAGAGCTTTTTGAAGGAACCAACGTGAAGCTTCTGGCTGGGATGGAATTTACTGATCCCTCGGGGGCCCTGGATGTGATCAGTCAAGCGGGAGGAACTCGACGTTTTTCCCCTTACGCCCGCAAAGTCACCTTGGAATTGAAGTAGACCACCCCACGAAGAATTCCCAGAAGAGCCACCGCAAACAACAGCCATGCTGCAGAATGAGGCGTCTGGCCGGCAGCTCCCTGGCTTGAAATCGAGCACCCCGAGTTTCCGGGGCTCGACGGGGTGGGGGTATTGTCGATGGGCAACACGGTGGCTGCGTCATGTTCGTTGTCTTCATCCGAGGTTGTCACGTCGTTTGTTGCGGAACTCTCGTCGGTTTGGGAAGTGACGTCTGGAGTGGGTTGGACGATGACGTCGGTGGAAACCGGCGAGTCGCAACCATCTCCTGTGCAGACGCAAATTCCATGAAGCGGGTCTCCCGTCTGGTTGAGTCCCATACACGTTTCCATGGAGCCGCATCCCAGCCCCGTGTCGACCCGGCAGTCCGAGTAGCAGTTGGACCCGTCGCCGACGTCGGCACAAACCAGATTCTGTCGGCAGGTGCCGCAAGGTTCTCCCTCATCGGCTCCGGCGTTGTCTTCTATACATTCACCGGTGATTTCGTTTTTCCAGGAGAGGAACAGCCACTGGCAGTTCTCAGACTCGCCGCAACCGACGTCGGAGAATGGGTTACACTTCCCGACACAGATTCCGGTGGGCGCTTGGGCGCTCTCTTTCTTGCAGAATTGTCCATCACCGCAGTCCTGGTCCCCAAAGCAGGTCACCGGGAGGTTCGATGCCTTGGAGCAGTAGAGGGACGTGGTGCATGTGGAGTCCCCCGGGCATTGGTTGTCTCCGGTGCAGGGGCGCGTGCAGTAGCGGTTGCTTCCGTACCCCACGCACCACCCCGTCTGGCAGTCGGTGTCGAGGGCGCAAATGGTGCCAAAGGGGTAGTCTCCGGGGGGCACGCATTCTCCGTTGACGCAAGGATCCTGGTTGGGGCAACTGCCGCTTCCCACGCACGCCTGCGAGCAGATTCCCTGGTCATTTCCGATGTCTCGGCAATGAACCGATGCGCAGTCGCTGTTGTCCGAGCATGGAGCGCCGTATCCGTTGGCGCCGCCGGGAACACAGTACCCGCCGCTGCAACCAAGTCCCGCTGGACAGTCGGTCTGCGAGTTGCACTCAATGGAGCAAACAGACTCTCCGTCCCCGATTGAGAGGCAGATCTGGCTTACGCACTGCATATGACTTTCGCAAGGCTCCCCTGTCTGGGTCTCCCCAGGCTTCATGCAATACCCCATGGAGCAGGTTGTCCCGTTGGTGCAGTGGGAATCCTGGGTGCAGGTCTTCGAGCAGTATGCCTGCCCGGGAATGGCTAGGCACAGGCCGCTCTCGCAGGTTTCGTGGCCGTAGCAGAAGTCTCCCAGGGCGATGTTGTTTCCTGCCTGATTGCAGTAGCTATTGATGGAGGCACACTGGTCCTGGACGTTGGTCATGGAGTAGCAATAGAACAGGTCGGGGCATTCAGAGTTCGAGGAGCAGTTCCTTCCGCAGTAGTGCTCACCGTCGGGATATTGGAGGCAGTATCCCGACGCACAGTTGTTGTCGTCCTGGCACGAATCACACGGCTGTCCGGAGGCAAACGACCCGTAGATGTAGCATAGTCCATTCTTATCATCCTGGGAGAGGGTGCGCATTCCGGGTCCGCCCCCTGAAAAGAACATCGTAGCGTCCAGATAGCGGGAATGGTCGAGGCCCACGATGTGCCCCAATTCGTGGGTAGCGACTCCCTGGATATCGCTCATGATGGAGTAGTTCGAGGGGGTCGTCGTCCAGCCGATATCGTCGCCGTTAAAGACGATGATTCCATTGGTGATTCGCCCTCCCCAGGACTTCCAGGTCATGGCGTAGGCAGCGGCGCCGTCGTGTTTGCCGAAT
>CALFHQ010000621.1 GCA_937876385.1 uncultured Pseudomonadota bacterium | reverse complement strand
CGCTATCAGCGCTGTGTTTGCCTCCATTCCGTGTACTTCTGACGGCACCACTCAAAACAACGCCCCCCGGTGCATGTCCTCTGACCTCGGACCGTACCAGGTAGAGACCGTCCACCATGGACTGTTTCTTAACCGTCCGCAAAGTCTGGTGGTCTTGTCCAACGACAGCAAAGGGCTTGTCTCATACCACCTCGTAGACGCCATGATGCAACCGCCACGAGTGGAAACCTTTGACCACGGTACCCAGTGGATGGCCGGGGGTGTGGAATCTGTTGCCCAGACTTCTGGGACTGGCGGGACTACCTGGGTCATTTTTGATACGGAGGAATGTGGTGAGACCGACTGCTATCACCAGATCCAAAGTGCGCATGTCGAGAAGGAAGGAACGACACCGAAGCTAGTCGTCAAGGCTCTCTACACCTACACAGTGGTTTGCAGGGATGAAGAGGATGTCGATCTTGACCGCTGTGTCCAGCAGACCGTCCTCGACTACCGCTTTGCCAAGAAGGAGGCGTCGAGTCATGCAGCCCTGGAGGTGGTCGTCCGAAAAGTCATCGGCCCGGTCAAGAAGGGTCAGTTCATCCCGAAAGAGGACGCAGAGGAAACACTGACGTTTTCTCTTTGATAGCCCAATGCAATGAGCAGAAGCGACTCTGCACCGCAAATGGACAGAGAGTGTTGATCGTTGTGGGACCACCGAACATGGAGGAATGAAATGAGGATGCTTCTTTCTGCAGTGGTACTTTTTGGCCTGGTCGGCCTGGGTTCGCAGGCTTTCGCTGACGGGATTTACGGTGATTGCTACGGCAAGGGGGGGGAGAAATGTGCCCGGGGCAACCACAGGATCTCCACGTCATGGAACGGGAAAAAGGCATATCCCGACTCCAGCGGACATTACTCCCTCGATCTTGGCGGCAAAGTTGGGAAGACGGTCACGGTCTACTGCGACGGTGATTCCGTGGGAACCGTGAGGGTTGATGGAGACGTCAGATTCAACGTCCACTGCCGGTAGTTCAGAGGTTGTCTCGCCTATTGGACGAAGAGTAATGCTTCGCTGAAGTCGAGCTACTTGTAAACCTGTTTGGACTTCTGCGACCTGCGGGTGCTCTGGGAACGGCGGGTCGTTCGAGTCTGTCTGCACACCATCCGAGCTCTTCTCGTCCATTTCGACGAGGCTCACCGCACTCTCTTTCTTGTCGCCCTTCTACTGTAAACTTAAGACCCGGAAAGTGTCTCACTCTAGCAGCCGGCGACCTTCATTTTCAAGCTCACAGCCACTGGATGAATTCGAGATTCTTGAGGACTTTGGGCGCCGGCCCCGGGCCGACTGGCTCTCCATCCATGAAGAACCAGCATCCCGAGGGAGACAGGCGGTCGGCGGGCTCGGAGTCGGATTCATCCTCCGAGAATTGGGTCTTGCCGGTCTTCTCGTCGAACCAGACCGAAGTGTACTTGTAGTCAGCGCCTCCCTGCCAGACACCCAGAGCACACAGCGAGTAGCCGGCTTCTGTCATCTCTTTGCACTGGAACGTCGGCTTCATCTCGCTGCAGTAATTGTCGTCGTCGGTCTCCTTCATGCAGTCTCGATACTTCTCGAGGTTGTCGACGACTCGCTGGCGGACGAGGTTGTCGCCCGTCCTGATGGCGAGGTGGAGTTCGCCATTGTGTTCCTGGAGCACTGGCTCAGCCCGATCGGTCCGAGGCGGATCCCATGTGCAGACCTTCGGCATCGGGTCCTTCCGGGTATTGGCGGCGTTTGGGACCTTGAAGGAATACTTCTTGGAATTGACGAAGTCTGGCCACTGGGCTCCGGTGTCCTTATACAGTCCGGTCTCCAGGCTCATCTTTCCCGTGGCGGTGTCGAAGGCGAACTCGAAGCAATCCGGTCGCTGCTTCGTGAAGAGCCGCGCTTTGACGGTGCTCGCCTTCTGCGTAGTGAGGTCATACACACGCAAGTCGTTGCCATCAAGGAAGTAGACGAATGAGTCGACGATGACGAAGCGAGCGTCGGAATCTGCATCGCAACCTCGAAGCTTCTTCGCTGGTAGTTTCACGGGTTTGAGGTTGTCGCCGTCCCAAAGCAGGTAGTTCCCCTGCTTGTCCTTTGCCAAGAACCTGTCCACCGGCGGCGCGGTGAACTTCTTTGGTGGGTTGGTGGTTGCGGCCACTTGCGCCACTACGTTGCCGGAGTTGGATTGTTGGTACTTCACGACCAAGTACCGTCCGTCCTTCGTCAGGGTCGGTTCAGACGCCGCCGCATCCAGGGAAAGACCGGATCCTACCGCGGCAACAGCAAACAAGAACATCAGCATCAGCATCAGCAACGAAACTCTCATGTTCTAACCTCCTCGT
>CALFHQ010000620.1 GCA_937876385.1 uncultured Pseudomonadota bacterium | reverse complement strand
CCTCCATCGAGTACGACTCCAATGTCATCCTGGAGCCCGCCGAGTTTGCCCCGGAGTTTGGAGGGCAGGGGGAATCTGTTCGAGGGACAGCCGTGGTGGGGCTCACCGTAAGGCCCGTGCGAGGAACGGTGGTTCTGGAAGGGTGGGGGCAAGCCTATCAGAGCCTTCACACCTCCAAAGAGGCCGACGATTTCAATGTGACCCAGGCCAGAGCCGGAGTGAGAATGCGAGTTCCCACCTGGAAGGATCTCGACTTGGGCTATGACTTTGCCCTCACATGGCTCATGGGTGGGCCTCGAGTGGAGCAAGATTCCTTCTACGTCTTTGAGGAATCCCACGGTGGGCACCTGGGACTCAACATCTTCGACACGGAGCGCTTTCGCCTCTCCCCCAGATTTGCCGTCTCCGGGCGCTTCCACGACGCCTTGAAGCGGGACGTCGTGCGAAACCGCATGGATGTCACTGTGGGCTGGTTCCTGAGCGGCGGGCAGCACAAGCTGTTTGTCACTCCCTTTGGGTTCTACGACCTGGCTTCGGGGCCGGCGGACACTTACGACGCCTGGTCGTCCGGGGTCACGCTGGGGTATTCGGCGTCCCTGGTCTGGTCCCTTTCGCTGGCGCTTAGTGGGTCGTATCAACACACCGACTACCTGCATTCGTCTGGCGATTTTGGAAAGCCGGACAAACGGTCGGATGATTGGATTCAAGGGGGAGTGTCGCTGTCTCGCCCCATCGTGTCGACCTTGTCTGTTCAAGTGGGGTACAGCTACCTTCGAAGCCTCTCTACCATTCCCACCTTCGACTACTCCCGGCATGTGATGAGGACCGGATTGACCTGGAGGTTTCCATGAGAATTGCATCCGCTTGTTGGCTTGTTCTCGGGCTCCTTGTAGCCGGAGGGGCGGTTCAGGCTCAGGACTCCTTCTGGAAGATGGGGTCCGTCCAGTACGAAGTCGCCGATGGAGTGGCCTCAATGACCGTTGGGGCGCGTTCCGCCGCGGTGTGGACTCGGGCCTCGGTGGAGCTCCTCACTGGCCCCGAATCGAGCTGGACATGGTCTGAGAGCGGGGGCTTTGAGAGCTTCTCCGGTGGTGCAATCTTGACCTGCAACGCTGGGATTGAAGTGTTCGTCAACGGGATGAAGATCCGTTGCGTCGAGGCGGGAAAACTGTTCCTTCGGGTGGACAAAGAGGTTCAAGCAGGGGTCCTGTCGGGGCGTTTTGAGACCGACGGGGCGCACCTTGAGCGCTCTGAGGCGCTGGCTCTGGAGGCAACGCTGTTGTCTTCTTTGAGAACCCTCATCGCCTCGAAGACCACTGTTGCCGTGGATGTCGACAAGATGCGAGAGGAGCTTCGATTGGAGATGGAGTCCTTCGAGGAAGCCGGCGTGGTCAGCGTGGAAGGGGGGGCCGCCTGTCTGGACTCTTCGGGTGGGGATTCCGCCGGAGTGCAAAACGAGAACGTGAACACGCAGATCGACCCCACCCAGGCTGGGCTGCGAATCCACATCGTGATTCCCTCTCCCAAGCGCTGACTTTGCCATTTTCCTGAACCCAGGTATACTTCCCCCGATGATGAGTTGATCCGCCGAAACGTTCGGCGCTCTACGTGCGAGGAGAGATTCATGCGGCCGCTTCGAATAATCCTTCTGACAGCCCTGGTGGCGCTGGTTGGATGCACAACCGAGGTGGATTTCACGAACCTCCGATTTGCCCCCGAGGACGCTGCTACGGTGGAAGACGACATCCCTGCGCCCCAGGGAATCCCCTGCTCGAAGTTTGTCTCCTGCGCATTGAATGAGGGGGGGGAGGCCGGCTTTGCTGTCTGCCTCCACCGAGTGAACGCTGCCGAAGAAGCCGAAGCCGTCATGCTGGAGTCGTGTCGCAAGGACCTGTGTGCCGGCCCGGAGATGTCCCCTGATTCGGAGTTCTTCGAAGCGGGGATGCTTGTGGATTGCCTCTTCAAGCTGTGCACCGACCGGGCCGTGGAATGCGCCGTGTCCGACGGAACAGACTCGTGCCTGCCCTTTGCCGTGGGTTGGAAGAATCTGGATGACGGCGCAAGCCTTTGCGAGATGTCTCCTGCAGAGCTGTGCTATTTCGAGCTGTTGGAGGGGGTTTCCCCGGACAACGCCGAAGCGACAAGGTCCCTCATCAACTGCCTCTATCTCTACAAACAGGGCTTTCAGAGCTTTGAAACCAACTGCCTTCCTTTCTGTCACTAACCAGGGTCATCTTGACCAGCGATCATCCCCGTAGGCTGCGTCAGTCGGCTGATGGCTTGCTCGAAGTACCAGATGTACGCCTCCGCCGCCATCTGCACCGACTTCCTTGCCTCCGGGGCGCTCACTGCCCAACCTGACCCTGTTTGATTGTCAATCAACAAGATCCTGTGTAGGTCCCTCTCACCCTCAGGCGCTCTCGCCTTGCCACGGTTGCAAACCGAAGGTATAGTGGCCGGGAACTGAATTGAGTTGAGGTCTGCAAAATGGCATATCAGTTGATCCTCGCATCGGCATCACCGCGACGACGCGAGCTCCTTGAGAAGATTGGATTCACCGTAAAGACGATTCCTGCTGACATAGAAGAAATCCAAAACGATGGGGAAGACCCTACAGAATTCGTCAAGCGAATGGCTCGAACGAAGGTGTTGGCCGTTGTGACTCGCATGAAATCCACTCTTGCCAGCACTGACGGGGTGGACACCCACACTCGACCTTCCTCTATCTTGCGAGGGGACATCCCCGCTCGCTGGGTTGTTGGAGCGGACACAGTCGTCGTTCGGGACGGGGAGATCCTCGGGAAACCGCAGGACCAGGACCACGCCTTTGAAACACTTCAGAAGCTCAACGGCGGCTCCCATACCGTCCTCACGGGCTTTTGCGTGTTTGACATGAAGAAGAACAAGGAAGGAC
>CALFHQ010000619.1 GCA_937876385.1 uncultured Pseudomonadota bacterium | reverse complement strand
GTCTTCATCAATTCCATTGCAGTTGGAATCCACCCCGATGGGCTGTCCAGCCTGGCAAGAATCGTACACTTGAGCTCCCACACACGAGGTGACTCCGGTGGAAGCGCAAGCGCCGACACCGCAGTGGGTGGTCAAAGGAATGTACCCCTCGTCGGCCGTTCCATCGCAGTTGTCGTCCATTCCATCGCAGGTCGCATCATTGGCCGCGGGAGGTCTGGGAACGCAGGAGTCGTCCAGTTGACCGTTCACACACTGGACCTGGCCAATGGCGATGCATCTGCCCACGCCGCAGGCGCTGTAGTACATCTCAAAATCGTCATCAGCGACCCCGTCGCAGTCGTCGTCCACGCCGTCGCAGTTGGAGTCCAATTCGGCGCATTCACCAACCTCGTCGATGTGGCCGTCGCAGTCGTTGTCGATGTTGTCCCCGGCAATCTCTTCTCCGGCGGGAAGAGGCTGGCATTCTTCGATTGCTTCCCCATCCACGCAAGCCGTGGTTCCGGTGTTTTCGCAAGCGCCAACCCCGCAGGTGACTTCCGTTCCCACGAAATCTTCGTCGGCCTCACCGCTGCAATCCTGGTCGATGCCGTCGCAGGTGGCATCGTCGGCGCTGGCGACAAAGACATCCGGGTTGTTGGGGCATTGGTCGCCACAGTCCGGGACGCCGTCGCCGTCGGAGTCTGTGGTCGGCTCGTCGTTTGCCAGGCAGGTGCCTTCCCCGTCACAAACGTCGGGATTCAGGCATCCGCTGCCGGTGGGATCACCACACGAGGCCCCTGCTTCTTTGAACACCGGCACGCAGGTTCCACTGGCGTCGCAGGTTCCACTTACGATGCAGTCGTTGCCCAGATTGCCGCAGGGAGTTCCCGGTTCGGCATATTCAAGGACGCACCCTCCGTTCCCGTCGCAAGCTCCGCCTGTGACGCAGGGATTGTCGGAATCGCTGCAAGGTGTTCCCTGGGGTTGGGATCCGTTGTCCACGCAGTCGAGGGAGGCGTCGCAGGTGTCCGGAACCAGGCACTCGTCGCTCAAGTCCCGGCAAAGTTGCCCTTGGAATTGGCAGGCCACCTCGTCACTGTATTGCGCCAGCGCATTGAGAAAATCATCCAGATTACAACCAGTCGCAACAATAGCCACAACAACGTACAACACGAATCGAACGGCAAGTCTCGAACGAAGCATCAGTTCCTCCCCCGTGGCGGCCGTCACCCGAACGCTACCCATCGGATGTACCACAGACCGCAATTTGGACCATACTAGTGTCCCCACTACTCACCGGTTTCCGCCCGTCGTCAAATTTTCCCACCCCATTTTGCCGCATAGGGGTCGCCGCATAGGCGTCAGCCGCATGGGCGTCAGCCGCATAGGGGTCTCAGCCGCATAGGGGTCAGACCCTTTCGTTTTTCCTTTTCCGCCGCCAGGACCTGCCAAGTGGTGGTTTGCGTGCGGTGGCACAGTGGCGAGGAGGGCCACATTGCTCCTCCAAAACGCCCCGGAATTGCTGGACCTGTACCCTCGTGTCGTCTAGCATCGAGGCGGTGCCAAGCACCTGCCACCCAAACCTTGAGGAGTGCCCTTGAACGGTCCAGACCCAAACAACAAGCACCCCATGGAGGGGTTTCCTCAGGTGTGCTTCATTAAGAACACCGTCACGAATCCAAACATCGTCATTGGTGAGTACACCTATTACGACGACCCTGACGATTCTGAAGATTTCGAACGCAACGTCCTTTATCACTACCCATTCATCGGGGACCGATTGATTATCGGACGCTTCTGCGCGCTGGCCCGGGGGGTGAAGTTCATCATGAACGGTGCCAATCACAAGATGTCGGGGAGCTCCACCTATCCGTTCTCCATCTTTGGAAATGGCTGGGAGCGGGTCACTCCAGAGCCCGGCGATCTTCCATACAAGGGGGATACCATCGTTGGAAATGACGTTTGGATCGGCTACGACTCCCTGATCATGCCCGGCGTTCACATTGGAAACGGGGCCATTGTCTCTTCAAGATCGGTGGTCGTCAAAGACGTCCCGGCCTATTCGGTGGTCGGGGGCAACCCGGCCCGCCCCATCAAGACTCGGTTCCCCCAAAAGACAATCCGGGAGCTGGAAGCCATCGCTTGGTGGAACTGGCCCATCGAGAAAGTGACCAGGCATTTGGAAACGATCGTTTCTGGAGATGTTGACGCACTGAAGAATTGCAGCTGACTGCGAGGAGGGGAGAGAAGCTACGCACCGGATGTCCCGTCCTGCGAGGGTGCCGACCTCCCGCTGGACAGATCCAGACTGGCGGGGCGCATCTTGGATCGAAGGGCCGGGTTGCGCCCCGAAACCAGGGTGATTCCTTCCAGTTCATCCAATTCATCGCCCTCCGATGGGTTGGCGACCCCCGAATTTGCGGCTTCTCGAGCCATCATCAGCGAGGTCCAGTAGGCCGTGGCTGCAGAAAACACCCCTAGTATTCTCTTCATGGTCATCCCCTTGTTGTTTACAACTTTGATTCCAAAGGGAAACCTGTGCATTGGGCTTGTCCAGGACAAGGGGAGAGATTCTAAACAGGATTGATGGTTGGCAAAATAGGGAGTAAGCGTGCTCCGCTTTGGGGGAGCCGTCACCCACCCCCGCCATTAACTGATAAAGTCCGTGTCCCTGGAATTGCGCCAACGGGAACCCTAAGTTCTCTCAGAAGAATCGAACATCAGGGAGCAGCCCTTGCGAAGATATCTTGCCGCGCTGCTGGGACTGGTTGTTGTGATGAGTTCCGGTTGTGCCTTGCATACTCGAGTAAAACCTCTGGAGGTCGGAGACAAAGCGCCCGACTTTGCCCTCCCCGATACCGAGGGACGAGTCTGGACGCTGAAGGAGCTGGTGGCAGACGGCCCGCTGGTTCTGGTGTTCTACCGAGGGTACTGGTGACCATTCTGCAAAAGACAACTCGGCGAGTTGTCCAAACAGAAGGCCCGGTTCGATGCAGCCAACGCCAAACTGGTGGCCGTCAGCGTAGATAGCCCGGAAGACTCAAAAGAATTCAAAGAGGACAAGGAGCTGACGCTGCCACTCCTGTCAGACCCGACGATGAAGATCATTTCCGCGTACGGCGTGGCCATGAAGGGAGACGACATCGCAGTCCCTTCGACCTTCGTCATCGACTCCACCAGAACCATCCGATGGATCTATGTGGGGGAAACTCAGATGGACCGCCCCGCTGCCGAAATACTCCTGGAGGAAGCCGAGAAG
>CALFHQ010000618.1 GCA_937876385.1 uncultured Pseudomonadota bacterium | reverse complement strand
CCGTCCCTTCCTGGGCCCACTGCAGGCTGTTGTTCCCATCGGCCCCGGAGAATTCGCCGAGAAAAAGTGGACATGCAAAGCGGTCCAGGTAGAAGGAATCCAGGTCCACAAGGTTCTGGTCGAAGCGGTCCAGGTAGTCAGCGGCCGAATCTCCCCCGGAATACAGGTGAATGGAGAACATGGCATTCTCCCAACCCATTTCTGCCGGGGAGCGCAGTTGGGTGAAGGGTCGGTAGCCATCTTCGATCATGACGATGTGGTCGGAATCTGCAGCTCGTATTGCATTGTAGAGTTCGTCGTGAACCGAGGCATAGTCCTCCACCGAAGGGAAGTTCACGGGCTCGTTTAGAAGATCGTACACGGCGATGTGGGGGTCGTCGGCGAAATAGCGGGCCAGCGCCTGCCACAGATGCGCCGTCCTTGCGATACATTCGGGTCGTTCCCAGAGGTATCCGCCGTCGGTGAGCCCCTGGTGCCACGAAGTGCTCTGACCCCCGGGAGCTCCGTGGAGATCCAGCATCAGATAGACTTGATGCTTGCGAGCCCAAAGAGCCAGTTGATGGAGCATCTCCCACCCCTCAGCCCGGAAATGTGTGTCCCCTTTGGAGTCGGTTTCCAAGGACTGATACCAAATGGGCACTCGAATCAGGTTGAGACCCAGATTGGCTACGCGCTCGACATCCAGCTCGGTGATGTAGCTGCGTTGAAAAGCCAGGCGGAGTTCTTCCATCGAGGCATAGCCGAATCTGCCCTGAAACCACTTCCAGAGGGATTCCTCCTCTTCAACCCAGGGCTGAGCCAGAAACCAGTCCCACAGCTCTTCCACCGCTTCGACCTGTTCGAGAGAGGCATTGGCAGTCATGAAGGATTGCCACTCCATCACCAGGGGATAGTGCGACCGCCGTTCCAGGAGCCAGTCTAACGCTGTCTGGTCTTCCGCCTGCTGCAAGAGGGCTGCGAGCCCCAGTTCCGCTGCCCTGTTTCGAAGCTGCTCCAGGAGCCCCCGTTCGTTGGTTTCTCCGATGCCGGCGACCCACGTCTCCATCATCAGCCAACTGCCGAAGTTGATCCCCCTCAGCGCCACCGGATTGCCCGCTTCATCCAAGATATCGGGGCCATCCACATGGAGGAACGGCAAGGTCGCTGGCTGCCTTACGACGGGTCGCACCGGAAAGGGGGCCGTGTTGGGCTCGCAGAACGCCGGGGTTGGAGTCGGCATGAGAGGGGTCACACGAACAATCACCCCACTGTCAACTGAAAGGGTCATACGCAAGGTCGAATCGTCCACGACCAACGC
>CALFHQ010000617.1 GCA_937876385.1 uncultured Pseudomonadota bacterium | reverse complement strand
GTCACCAACAACCCCTCACCACAGCTATCTTGCATCTGTCCGTGGAAGGCCCGAAAAACCTCACGAAAGATGTGCTCCACCATTCGGGGAGTCATGGGCCCTTGGTTCCTGGACACCAACTCTTCCATCTGGCGAGCTTCTCGCACCGGGTCGAACATCTCCATCCCATGGGAGACCTTCACATCTCGAATGCGATTCACCAGATCGGCCCGGCGGTTCAACGCTGCCAGCAACTCGTCGTTGACCTCGTCAACGGCCTTCCGGAGAGCCTCCAGGCTTCCTGTTTGTTCCTTATCGCTCATGGTTGGTTCCCCCAGTTCGACTTCTCAGTTTACAGGCTCCACCAGGTTCCGCAATCGCGACAGCACACCGGCGGGTTGTCGGAAGCGAATTTCTCCCGAAACTCGCGGTACAAGGGTCCGTCCCAGATGGCGTCAAAGGGAGATTCGAAGATGTTTGCGAAGGTACACTCTTCCAGCGCCAACGGGGCGCTGAAAGGGGCGATACAACAGGGCAAGACGTTTCCGTGAACGGTAATGTAGGTGGCCATGTACGGCCGGCGGCATTCGGTCCAGGGGCGCCGATTGCCGTTTCTCTGATGAAGATGGTCACCGGATCGATTCCCAGAGCCCCGCAAGAGCACCCCCAACTCATGTGCACGAACCTCGGCGCCTTCGAGAAGGGCCTCCTCGGCCTCGGACAACCGATTGTAAGTGGCCTCGCCACGAGTGGCATCCCCCGTTCCCAGGACCACCAATCGCTGCAAATAGACTTCCGGGATTCCCAACTCGGCCCCCAGTTCCACCAACTTCGTGAGGAAGGGGAGGCGGTCTCGTCCCTCGGTCATCCCCAAAGAGAGCTTGGGCAACTCCACCCCGTTGTCTATCTGCCAGCTTCGAAAACGGCGTAGGTTCTCGGTGACTGCTGCCAGGCTTCCACCCTTCCGGACTCGACCGTAGGCCTCATCCACCGGAGCGTCCAGTGACACCCGCAGCTCCCCCAAACCGGCCCGACTCAGAGCTTTCCCCAAGGACAGCGTGAGCAGTTGTGCGTTGGTGTTGAACAGCACATCGAGGCCTCGGTCCCTCGCTTCCTGGACCAATTCGGGAAGATTGGGATGAAGCAGGGGCTCCCCTACCCCATGAAGGACCAGCCGTCTGGCGGTGGGAACCTGGTCGAGGATGGCTTGGAATTCGTCCAGGGAGAGGTCTCGTGGGGCTTCCTGAGGGAAGAAGGTCCGGGGGCACGTGGTGCACGCCAGGTTGCAGCGATTGGTTGGCTCGATGTATAGGGTCTCTGGTCCGTCCATCCTTTACCCCTCCGCAGAAGGACGATATACTGGCGCTACTTTGATTGGCAAGAAGAGGAAACACTTTTTCCCGGGAGGGCTCTGTGATCTGGTCCCAAGACATTCGGTGGGATTTTATCGAGAAGGAAGCCCAGGAGCTGCTTTGTCAGTTGGTGCGCTTCGACACAAGCAACCCCCCGGGGAACGAAGGGGTCGCCATCGACTTCATCGCCGAACTTCTAAAGAAGGAGGGGCTGTCTCCCCATGTGGTTGCCAAAGTGCCCGGTCGCTCCAACCTGGTGGTTCGCCTCGCCGGCAAACGCGCCGGCCCGGCGCTCATGCTGGATTCCCATGTGGACGTGGTACCAGCCTCGGGAGATTGGAAGGTTCCCCCCTTCGCTGGTGAAATCAGAGACGGCTACATCTGGGGTCGAGGCACAGTGGACATGAAGCAGATGACCGCCATGTCCCTCGCTACCCTTCTTTTCTTTCATCGGAGAAAACTGGATTTTGCGGGGGAATTGGTGGTCACCGTCACCGCCGACGAAGAGGACGGAGGGGGAGAACTCGGACTACGCTTTGGGAGAAGTGGGGGGGATGAACCTCACCGTCAACGGAGTGCGGGTGTACCCGGTTCAAGTCGCCGAAAAGGGGCTGGCATGGATTCGCCTGACGCTGAAGGGGGTCGGCGGCCACGGCTCTATTCCCCGAGACCATTCCGTGACCCGGGAGATGGGACGCCTCCTGAAGAAGGTGTCGAATCTCCACTACAACGGCTCCATTCACCCGGCAGCTTCTGATTTCCTCGATACGCTGGCTTCGGTGAACGATTTTCCTGCCAACGTCGGACTGAAGTTGGCGAAGAAGGGGGCGCTGGGACGGTTTGTGCTGAAGCACCTGTTCCCTGAAGAGGTGGGCGCACCCCTTCGAGCCATGGTAGGCAACGTCATCCAGCCCACGGTGATCCGCTGTGGAGACAAGACCAATGTTATCCCCACGCAAGCCGACGTAACCCTCGATTGCCGTCTCACTCCGGGTGTAGACCCGGCAGCGGTAGCCGATTTCGTATGCAAGAAGGTGGGACCGTCGGTGGAGGTCGAAGTGCTCCAGTCTCAACGCGGGATGGCAACAAGCTACCGCAAGGATCCCCTCTTCCAGATCATTCGAGAGACGGTGGAAAGCCTTGATCCCGGGGCCGTTGTCACCCCCTGGTTGACCACCGGATTGACCAACGGATCGGCGTACAGCAAGGCGGGAATTCGCTATTTTGGATTCACACCGGTGATGTTCCCGGCGACCCTCTCCTTTGGCGACCTCTTCCACGCCCCCGACGAACGCTGCCCGGTAAAGGGTCTCAACTGGGGCACTCGAACACTCATTGAAGTGGTCGCTCGATTCCTCGAGGTCAAGGGGAAACCCTGAGCCAAAGCGAACGCGTGAAGGAAAGAGGAGATCAGAGGCAATCTTCGTCGGTGGTGCCGTCGCAATTGTCGTCAACGCCGTTGCATTCTTCGGAGGCGGGGGTGTCGGCAGAGCAAGCTGTCAATCCTTCGTCGGTGCAGACTCGCTCTCCAACACACCGGCCAAATCCGTTTTCACGGTAGCAGGAAGTTGACGCACCGGCTTCCACGAAGGGGGGAGAGCATGCACACTCTCCCTGGTTCTTCACACACTGGTTGGTGGCGGTTCCGCTGATGTCATACACGCCGTAGCAGCCAAACCCGGGAGGGCAATCGATGGTGCCTAGACATCGGGTTCCGCAATATGCGCCCACGCCCCCCAACTCCACGCAACGGTCACCAACATCCGCCCCCGACGAGGAACACTCTTCGTTGGAAATGCAAGGGCGGCACAGATTCACTCCAGAGGGAATGCACAGTTCTTCGCCGGTGGCGGGCCATACAGCGCAGGCAAAACCGTCCGGGCAGGAGCCGTCTGGTTCGCACAGCCCGACGCAACGGGGTCCGGTGAAGCTCTCCAAGCACAACCCGTGAAGGCAGTCAGAGTCAGCGCCGCACACTGCCCCGAGGGCGAATCCGAGGTTCGTCGAATCCTCAGGGGAGGAGTCCGGGGAAGCCAGGTCCCAGGGAGCATCGTGCCCCAGATTGTCGGGGAAGGTGTACCACTGGGTGTCCGGGAGGATGTCCAGTCGGGTTCCGCTGGTTTCCGCCGCGGTGGC
>CALFHQ010000616.1 GCA_937876385.1 uncultured Pseudomonadota bacterium | reverse complement strand
AACCCCTCGAACAGCTTGTACGAAACCCCTTTCATTCGGGCGATGGCATCCATGTAAAGGTCTTTGGCGGTGACCACGGAAGGCCACGCTGTGCCGGAAATGGCTCCCAGTTGCTCGTACGCTTCATCAAGCTTCTGCGCCTTGTAAGCCGCAACCCCGACGATAAGGGAGTCCCAGCCGGAATCATCATCCCCACCCAGTTCTCGAAAGCGCATAATCTGCTCCCGAGCCCCTTCCCACTCCCCACTTTGGGCCAATACCACCGCCATGAGCCAGTGGCACCGGGGGCAATTCTCTTCAGTCTGGAGGGCCCTCGAGAGGTACTTCTGCGCCCAGAAGACATTCCCTTCGAGAAGGAACGTATAGGCAATCTCGGCAAGCAGAGAGACGTCTTCGGGATGCTTGTTCGAAAGCTCTTTGAGGACCTCCCGGGCTTCCTTGACCTCTCCGTCGTGGAGAAGCCCGTAAGCACGCTGCAAGGTGGAGAAATATCCCGAGGCTTCCTGCCCCGCAACTGCCCCAGAAATGGTCATCAACAACGCCGCAACGACAAAGCTCGCAAGGGAGATTCGATGTCTCATTTGCAGCACCTGAAACCCACGTTGTTCCGATAACCGGTGGGCTCCCCTTCTTCCCCCAAGAGGTCGCCGAACAGTTGGGAATGCACGCAACTCTCCAGCGTTGGGGCCGCCCCCTCGTTGCAGTTGAAGGCGCCTCCACGCACGTGGCCGTTCCCGGAGCTGTCCATTTCCCAGATGTTGCCGCTGATGTCCACGGCCCCGTAGTCGCTGATGCACCCCTCCATGGACTCCGAAGGCAGGATTCGGAAGAGGTCATCAAAAGTGTTGATGTAGTTGCACACGTCCCAGACGAAGTCGTCGCCGTAGGGGTAGGTGGCGCACTGCTTTCCCTGGCAAGCCAAGGTCCACTGTTGCGCCGAGCAGAGGCTCTTCCCCGAATTTTCGCAGGCACGCCGGGCCTGGTACCACGAGATACACCGAGCCGGATAAAAGCCGGTCAGGGAGCATGCATAGAGTGTTCGGTTTTCGGTTCCTCCAGCCCCAACATCCAATGGAAAATCCGTCAGATAGGGGGCCATCTGCGCGGAACAATTCCACATATTTGCGGGATTCTGCCCGAAGGCCTCCCCGGTCACTCCATCGCAGAGTGGGGAGTCCCACAAGGACGCTTCGTAGCGGTCCACACAAAACGGTTTGGTCACTTCAGGCACACAATCGGGGGCCGGATCCACTTGAACCATCCCCTCGGGGCAACAATTCAGCGAATCGTCAACGGCACCGTTGCAGTCGTTGTCGAGACCGTCACAAACCTCCACCCCGCCGTTGGTGATTTCACACTCACAGCCGTCCCCCGCCACTTCGTTGACATCCACAAAGCCGGGATCGCAGGACACCACATGACAACTCCCCGAAGAGCATCCCGGGGTTGCGTTCGATACCGTTTCGTCGCAATTGACGCACCACGTTCCGCAGGTCTCGGGAGAGGTCTTGTCATATCCCTCATCCACGTCTCCATCGCAATCGTCGTCCAGGTTGTCACAGTTGGGTTCCTCGTCGGTGGGTTCGACGATGGGGATGCATTCTTGGCTCTCGCACCCGTCGTCCGCCTCTCCGTTGCTGTTGAACCAACCGTCTTCACATCCAAAGCGGCATTCCCCCCCCACGCAGGCAGCAACGGCGTGGTCTGGAGTGGGACATTCCCCTTCGCAATCTCCGCAGTGGAGCAGGTCTGTCAGGAGATCGAATCCCTCGTCCACGACTCCGTCACAGTCGTCGTCGAGGCCATCGCACATGGGCTCACTTTGTGTCGCTTCAGAGGTAGGAGTACACGCGTACTCGCAACCGTTTGCGGGCTCCTGGTCGATGTCGAAGAAGCCCTCTTTGCAGGCTCCCATCTCGCAGGAGGTCTCATCGCAGAGGGCGTCGGCATGGGGAAAGAAACACCCCTGGCACCCCGCCGGCAGAACGCATTGATGTTCTTTGCACTGGAAGTTGTCCTGGCAGTCTCCGTTGGACTGGCACTCCCATCGACACTCACTCTGGACACACCGTTTCCCCGATGGGCAGTCCTCGGAGGAGAGACACCGGCCTTGTGCGAAACAGCCGGAAACCACCCAACCCACAAACAAGAGAACCCAGATGGATCCCCTCCGCCCCCCCGCACCCCACACTGGCTCTTTCATCCTCAAACTCCTGTTTGGACGCCCAAACGATACTGAAAGCAAAGATTGACGTCAAGGAGTGCTTCCTGTTACTCTGGGCCGGGTTTTCAGCGAGGTAAAACATGAAAAGAACGAGTTTTCTGCTTGCTTTGGGGTTGATTTTCGTTGTGAATTCGGCTTGCTCATCCAGCAGCGGTGGCGAAGAAGAGGCGACCTGCGTGGAAGCCCTCACCGAATGCGAAGTCCCGGTGTGTGCGGGGAACTCTGTGCGCTCCTGCTCGCAAGACGGCCTGCACTACGACTACGAACCGTGTTATCCCAGAAGCTGTCGAGACGGGTCGTGTGTAGCCTCAAGCTGCACGACACCCGGAGAGCGCTCCTGTGAACCCGCCATGCCCAACAAGGTCACCATCTGCCTGGACAGCATGGCGCAAGTCACCGCGCAGAGTTGCAACACCGGTTCCTCCTGCCTGCGGGGAGCCTGCGTCACCGAAAGTTGCACCGCCGGGGAAACCCAGTGCGGCTGGAAGTCGGTTCTCACCTGCAATGCGACGGGAGACGGCTTCGATGCTGCAGACTGCGAGGCGGGACAATACTGTGACGAGGCAACCCAGGCCTGCGCTGATTCCAACGCATTTTGCGTGGCGAATCCCCTGGGCAATCTCTGTCAGGACCTGAACACTAGCGCCCGGTGCGACATTCACAACGCCCTCGTCAACGAGGCTTGCGGCCTCAACGAAGTGTGCGTGGACGGATTCTGCCAGGCGACGGTATGCGGCATCGACTACACCGCCAAGCCGGAAGAAGACATCGTGGTGGACATCGTCGACGTTGTCGAGGATATCGCTGACGACATCGACACCGGTCCCGAACTCCCCGACCTCGACCTTCCGCCGCTTCAAAAGCCGGCCAAGGCCTGGATTACCGTCAGCGGCGGTCCCTTTGAGGGAGAGAAGATCGAGTTCACGTCGGCCAAGCAGGGGCTGTACATCGTGGATGACGCCGACCTCCAGATCACCATGGTGAAGTCTCCCTACCAGGTCGAGGTCCACTTCGTGGGGATCATGGAGAAGATGGTCGGGAACTACAACTCTGAGGAACCCGGGGACATTCAGGTTGCCATCCTGTTCAACGATGGAACCCAGGACCCCACCGCCGTTCAGTGGAAATACGCCTCCATTTCTTACGATGCCACTCTCCAGCAATTTGAAGATGTCGGAGGGCGGGTTATCGGGACCTTCTCCGGTACGCTGGAGGAACAGGTGGCCGAGGGCGCCGAGCCCACGG
>CALFHQ010000615.1 GCA_937876385.1 uncultured Pseudomonadota bacterium | reverse complement strand
CCACCTTGCAGCGTTTCACGGAGGAGGGGGAGATTGACTCCAATTTCGATCTTCCCGCCCCTCCGCTGGATCTGGCTGTTGACCACTCCGGTGCCCTTTGGCTGCTTACAGCTTCGGGCAAAGACGGTTCCGGCGCCCCCCTCCTCATGCGCCTCTCCCCCACAGGCGCCGTGTTGGTGGAAAATTCCCTTACGGAGTACGCCCGACGGTTTGCCCTGGCACCGGACGGATTCGTGGTGGTGCAGGACGCCAAAGGCCGAATCTACCAATACAACGAGTTGGGCAGTGAGACGGGCGCCTACGTTCCCGACCCGCCCTTTGCACAACCCGGCAGCGCCGTTGGGATAGCCGTGAGTGAAGGGGGAGAAATCGTGTACGCAACCGACACGGATCTGCGAGTGCTCTCCCCGGAGTTGGTGGAGTTGGCTCGCTACCCCTTTGTCGATTCTGAGACCAACACCGCCTACCTTCTGCTCCCCCGGGACATCGCCATTGGCTCTCGCGGCCAGGTGTGGTTGCTGAGTGCAGATCCGGTCTCTCCTGCCTCGGATTCTCCGGAGAACACGACCTTGCTGTTCATCGATGAGGTGGTCAGCGGGGGTCAGTATTTCCCCGATCCAACCATGGTCTGGCCCTATTGACTTATCTTGTGGCGCGGCTGCGTCCGGCCCCTGAGGGTTGTGGCCAGGGCTGAGTCAGCCCGATATCCGGGGAGACCACGGCCTGGTATCCCGAACTCGTGGTGACCAGGAGAATGCCACCTGAATTGGGAGCAGTGGCCCCCATGAAGCTTCCGTCGATGGCCAGGGAGCGCATTCCTTCGAGGTCTCCATGAACTGCGTCAAGGAGGAAGCCGACCCGGGTTTTCTCCCCCTCTCCAGAGGCAAACTGCCATCCGTTTCGCAGCACCGACACATTCTGAACAAATCCGTTTCGAAGGGCCGAGCATGTCGGATTCAACCGAGTCTTCTGGTCCACAAGGCAGATTTCTCCTTGCACCGTGGCAAAGGCGACCTGCCCCGTTCGGCTGACCATCAGTTCTCCGTTGGGATAGCGATCCTCTTGGCTCTCCACGCTCCAGTAGTCGGGGCTTTGCAACCCCGCATCCACTCCCAGCACGTGAAGGGTTCCGTCGGAGGTGAGGCAGGCCAGATGCGACTCGTCGATGGCCATCATCCCCTCCACGGGTGCCGGTAGAACCTGTTGAGGAGGGCTCCACAACGGCACCAGCGTGGACAGTCTGACCAGCGCAACAGCGTCCCCCTCCCCGGTCACCACTGCGGCGAGGTCCTCCTCTGGCCAAACCACCGGTGCGCCCCCCTCTCGAGTCGTCGACGTGCTGAAATCCGCTGTGACTCCTTTGGGAAGAAGGAGCAACTCTTCGTCGGTCTGAACGAGGATGCTGTCTCCTCCAGCGACTCCAGGAAGAAGCCCCCGAATTCCGTTCCACTGGAGGGGATTCAGGTCGAGGAGTCTGCCCTTTGGGGAAAGTCGTTGAAGTCCAGAGGGGGTAGACACCACCAGGGTTCCGTCGTCCGCCTGCTGCAAGGTCGTGTCGGGGTGCCAGGCCTGGGCCAGCTCTTCTGACCAGAGGAGATCCCCATACCGATTGAAGGCTTGAATCTCCAAAAACGAGCCGAACCCTTCCACGGTGTAGAAGCGGTTGCCGTCGAGATCGGCCAGCGCCAGGGTGTGAGGTCCAGAGGACTCCACTTGCCACAGGTAGCACCCCTTGGAAGCGGTGCCGTCGTCGGCGTATTGGCAGCAGTAGTCGCTGACGTCATCGGCGCACAAGGGGGTCGAGTAATTCAAGGTGTGTACGAAGCAAAGCCCCTGATTGCAGAGGGGAAATTCATCGGGACAGTCGTTATGGGTCGAGCACGAGGCCAACTGCGGGTCCTTGAAACACCCCGGCAGGGTCCAGAGGACAAGCAGGAACAAGAAGGAAATGAGCACGTGGTTGAACTTCATTGGCTGAAGATACGACGACGGCTTTGGACAGGTCAAGAATTGATTCTTAGCTTCAATTCAGCTACCGTAGCCTTCTTTGTCGTTGATTGGAGAGGTAAAATGAAACCACTCAAGACGTTCTTCGTCGAGCCAAACCTGCCCGACGAGCTGAAAATACTCAAGGATCTCGCATACAACGCCCGCTGGAGTTGGGATAGCGACACCCGCTCGTTGTTCCAGCGCATCGAAGAGGATCTGTGGGAAAGCACGGGGGGGAACCCGGTCAAACTCCTCGGTTCTGTCGCTTCCAGTCGGTTCTCCATGCTGAAGGCGGACGACTCCTTCCTCTACCACATGAAGCAGGTAAGACAGCGCTTTGAGGAGTACCTTGCAGGGGACACAACCTGGTTCAAGAGAGCCCACGGGGAGATTTCGGGACCGGTAGCTGCCTATTTCTCTGCGGAGTTCGGCATCAGTGATTGCCTGCCCATCTTCAGCGGGGGTTTGGGCATCCTTGCAGGGGACCACATGAAGTCCGCCAGCGACATGGGAATTCCCCTGGTCGGAGTCGGGCTGTTGTATCAGCAGGGGTACTTTCACCAGTACCTGAACCACGACGGTTGGCAGCAGGAGACGAACCCTGAGAACGACTTCTATACCATGCCCATCAGTCGAGTGAAGGGTGAAGACGGGGGCGCCATTACGGTGGAGATCCCCTTCCCCGGTCGAACGGTGCACGCTTTTGTCTGGTTGGTGCACGTGGGACGAACTCCCCTCTACCTGCTGGACACGAACCACCCCGACAATGACTCCATCGATCGCCAGATCACCGGGCAGTTGTATGGGGGAGACCAGGAGACTCGAATTCGCCAGGAGATCGTCCTCGGTATGGGGGGGGTCCGTATGCTGGACCAGCTTGGGTTGGAGCCTCCCATCCTTCACATGAACGAAGGCCACGCAGCGTTCCTGGCCCTGGAACGAATCCGCATGCTCATGAAGCGAGAGGGATTCTCCTTTGCTTTGGCTCAAGAGAGCGTCATGGCTAGCTGCATCTTCACGACCCACACCCCAGTTCCCGCGGGCATCGATGTGTTCCCTGTGGAGTTGGTGAATCGATATTTCGCTCAGTATGCCTCGGAAGTCGGCCTGTCCATGGAGGACCTCCTGAACATCGGTCGGTTCCCTCACCAGGATTCGGCTACCGGATTCAACATGGCCATCCTGGCCGTGCGCCTGTCCTTTGGGACAAACGCCGTGAGTCAGCTTCACGGAGAGACCAGCCGGCAGATGTGGCAGAACCTGTGGCCCAACGTTCCTCTGGCAGAGGTTTCCATTGGCGCCATCACCAACGGGATTCACATTCCCAGTTGGATTTCAAACGAGATGGGAACCCTCATCGACCGGTACCTCGGACCGCACTGGAGAGAGGATGCCCGGGATCGCGTGAACTGGGACCGCATCGACCAGATTCCCTCCGAAGAATTGTGGCGAACCCACGAACGAAGAAGGGAGCGGCTGGTGGCATTTGCACGGGGCAAGGTCCGTTCCCAGATGGACCGCCACGGAGCCAGCCAGTCAGCCCTCGAGAATGCCTTGGAGGTGCTCGATCCCGAGGCGCTGACCATCGGATTTGCGAGACGATTCGCCCCATACAAGCGAGCTGCTTTGCTCTTCCGGGACATGGACCGGCTGGTCCAAATCCTCACCGACAAGAACCGCCCGGTGCAGCTCATCATGGCAGGAAAAGCCCATCCCCGGGATCACTTCGGCAAGGACCTCATCCGAACCATCGTGTCCCAATCCAAGAAATACAATCTCCAGGGAAAGATCGTTTTCCTGGAGGACTACGACATGCAAATCGCCCGCTACCTGGTGCAGGGAGTGGACGTCTGGCTCAACACGCCGCGCCGCCCCAAAGAGGCCAGCGGAACCAGCGGGATGAAGGCCGTGGCAAACGGCGCCCTTCACGTCAGCACCCCGGACGGCTGGTGGGCGGAGGTGGACGACGAAGGGATCGGTTGGACCATCGGCGGTGGGGAGGAATACCCCGAAAGCCAGTACGAATATCAGGAT
>CALFHQ010000614.1 GCA_937876385.1 uncultured Pseudomonadota bacterium | reverse complement strand
GTTTCGTCTCAAGTTCCATGGTGACCTGCTACTCCGTGTCTTGGGGTCAAGAAAAAACCGGCTTCCATCCTCAATGTCGTGAGAGAGAAGCTATTGGTTCTTCAAATACTCTTCCACTTCCTTATCACTGCCCAGGGCCTTCTTCGAGCACTGCCGCATGGCCCACATCAAGAGCTTGCGGTCAGTGTCGTCGGCCTTCTTGTACAACTTGTAGAGGGGAGCGACGGCCTTGCTCTCCGCCAACCATCCCAACCCTTGAATCGCTGCCTTGCGACGGCTTCCATCCCGACTCTCCAGCTCGGCGAGGAGGGGGTCCAAGGCGTCTTTGGCGCCGGTCTTCGCTGCGGCAACGAGAGCCTTGAAGCGAAGGTCCGGGTCCTTCTCCTCGTCCTTAGCGAAGGTCATGAGGGCCGCAGCGATTTTCCCATCCCGGTGGTTGCCCAGTGCGGTGACGACTTGCAGCTCCAAACCCGGTTCATTGATATATGCGATAAGCATTCGTCCCAGCCGCTTGTCTCCGCTTCGAGAAATTGCGGAGATGACCCCTCGTTTGACCTCGAGGTCTCCTTTCTTCAGGAGCCTCGCTAGAACCTTCCGGGCGTAGTTGTCCTGCATCTGCCCCAAAGACCGAATGGCCTCGGTTCTTACCGCCATCTGCACGCTCGTGTCCTGGGCTGTGTCCGCCAACAGCTTGACGATTTCGTTGTTCTCGAAGGAACCCAGCGAGCGCATGGCCGCTCTTTGAATCTTCGGCCTGGGATCCCGAGCCATTTGCAGCAGGAAGTCCATGGATTCCTTGTACTTGAGGTTCCCCAGGGCCGCGATTGCGTTGAGCAGAACCGCCTCTTCTGTATTGTCCACGTCCATCTGCGCGTACTTGAGGATCTTCCAAGCCAAACCCTTTTGTCCGGTGTTGCCGGCCAGGACGATGGCTCGCTTCCGGATGCCCCGGTCTTCGTTCTCGATGAGGCGCTCCAAGGCCACCGGATCCACCCCAACGGTTTCCATGATCTCCAAAGCACACACCCACGCCTTTGGCGCCGTGGACTGAGCCAGAACTCGCAACGATTCCAGATTCTTCGCCGCTTCGTCGGCAAACTCCTGGCAAGCAACGCACTTGGAAGGTATGGGCATCTTGCAGCGATTCAACTGAGTGAAGTCGGGAAGGGTCTCCTGGGCCAAAGCGGCGGAAACCAAGCCAGTCGAAAACAGACAAAAAGCAATGAATGAAGCAACACGCATCCAATTCTCCTTTGGTCCTGAACCACCCCGGGGCATTTCAACAGAGTAGTGCATGGAACTCAAAAAGCAACGAGAAGCCGTTTTGATTCCCGCCTACCCTTTCACGGAACCCGCAGTCAACCCTCCCACGAGGTTCTTCTGCAAGACAAAGAAGAGGGCCATGACGGGGATCGATACGAGGACGGAGGACGCCGCAAACAGCTCCCACTGGATCTCCTCGCCGACGTACTGCTGCACCTCTACAGGGAGGGTATAGGCCGACGGATCCGTCATGAACGTGTAGGCCAGGAGGAACTCGTTCCAGGCCGTCATGAAGCTGAACAGAGCCGTCACAGCAATGGCCGGCGCTGCCAACGGAAGCATGATCTTCCAGAAGATGAGGAACTTGCCAGCTCCATCGATGATTGCGCTCTCTTCGAGGTCCTTGGGAATGGTGTCGAAGTACCCTTTGAGCATCCAGACACAAAAGGGAATCGCAGTGGTGGAGTAGACTAAAATGAGGCCGAGCTTCTGGTTCAGCAGCCCCAACTCCTTCATGATGACGTACAGCGGAATCATCATCAAGACCCCCGGAAACATCTGGGAGACAAGGAAGGACAACAGCCCCGCTTCCCTTCCTGGAAAGCGGAATCTGGAGAAGGCGTAGCCGGCTGTGGTGGCCAGAAGAATGCCCACAATCGTGGTTGCAATGGCCACGATGGCGCTGTTCATCAGGTGGTGGCCGAAGATCCACTCTCCCCGGTCCTCGCGGAAAATCACCGTGGCGAAGTTGTCAAAAGTGAAATTCTGAGGAAGGAGACTCAACGAAGAGAGCCCGGAGCCGCCGCCGGAGAAAGCCAATTTCAAGACATAAAGCAAAGGGGTCAACGTAAGCAGCGTGAACACCACCAGAAAGAGGTGGAGTCCCAAAGTGCTCAAGATGTTCTTCTGTTTGGGTGTCATCATTCGAAAGCCCCCTCGGTGGCTTTGGTCACCCGGTTGGTCACCAGCGTATACAACAGGAGAATCACGAAGATGAGCACACAGTATGCCGCTGCAATCCCGTACTGGTTCAACTCATTGAAGAACCGGTAGGCTTCGGTGATGAGGATGTTGGTCTTGTTGTCCGGGTTTCCTCGGGAGACCAGGTAGATGACGTTGAACATGTTGAAGGTCCAGATGCTTCCCAGAATCACGGCGGGGAAGAGGGCAGGCTTCAGCAGGGGCAAGGTGATGTTCCAGAACTTGCTCCAGCGACTGGCGCCGTCAATGTCTGCCGCTTCGTAGAGATCCTTTGGAATGGACTGCAGCGCCCCCATGGACACCACCATCATGAAGGGGAATCCCAGCCACACGTTGGTCGCCAGGTTGGCGAAGTAGTTGGACCAGAAGGAGTTGCCCAGCCAGTTGTCGGGGCCAATTCCCAGGGACGAAAAGACAATGCTCAAGGCGCCGATTTCGGAGGTGAACATCCACTTCCAGATGAGGGCTGTGATGTAGTTTGGAACAGCCCAGGGAATGATGAGCAAAACCCGGAAGAGCCCCTTGAAGCGCACCTTCGGATTCACCAGAATAAGCGCCATGAACAAGCCGATAACGACGTGCAGAACGACGTTTGACACCGTCCAGAAGACAGTCACGCCCAATGTGAAATAGAAGTTTGTATCGGACGTTT
>CALFHQ010000613.1 GCA_937876385.1 uncultured Pseudomonadota bacterium | reverse complement strand
GAGCGCGAGATCCACTTCCATTTCGAACACCCTCAGCTTGGAAGTCTGGAACTCGTTGTTCAGCCCAAATCCGCCCGAGGCAACTTCTTTCGAGTCACCCGGAACTTCAAGCTCTCTTACAATCTCCTGGGAGACGAATTGGAGGGGGACTCCCCCGCTCTCAACGCACTCCTGGATGCCGTAGTCAAACGCATCGAAGCCAACGGATCACAAGAGTACTTCGTGGAGAAAGAGGACTCACCCGACCACACCGTAGACCTCCCCGCCTTTCTGGGGCTGGAAGACGACTCCAAAGAAATCCGCCCCGGTTGGCGCCTGGTAAGCGCCGACGCCCTTCGGGACCAGTTGGTCTACCTCTTCGATTCACCCCTCGGCGGGCAGGTGCGGCTGTACGCTGCCGGAAGGGACCCGGAGCGGGAGGCTTTTGCGAGCACCGATCTGTTTAATGTCTGGTTTGACGTCGAAGGGGAGTTCCCCGAAACAGATGAAGCTCGCCAGGAGTTGGATGCCTTCCTCGGGCAGGTGGTCGAACGATTGGACAAGTCCGAACCGGAGCACTCTCCCTTTGTCAGACTGGTCGACTCCTCCTTGAGCATTGAGAACCCAAAGGAGTCGGGCCCCACGAATCCTGACACCGCGCCGCCAATCCTGCTGGCTGTCACCATGCTGCTCTGGCTATTGGGTGCCCTGGCGCTTCTGCTGGTCCTTTGGAGAACCCGTGAAACCCTCCTCGAGTTGCCCCGGTGGGAGATTCATGCGCTGCTCTGGATGGTGCTGCTGGCCGCTGCTCTACGCCTCGTCGTGGCCCCCCATGAGCTGGTCAAGGTGGGAATGTTCTACCCCCTCATGGACAACGCCGTGAACCTCACTGGGCTGCCTCGCTACGGGCCCGGTGGCCCTGTGCTCTACCACCTCCTGTTCGATTTCTTCCCCATCTCCACGGTGACCGTGCTCACCCTCCATTCCTTCCTCGCATCCTTGGGGATCTTTCTGGGGGCGGTGTTGGCTCGCAAGCTCTTTCCTCGAGATGGCGTTACCCTGGCATTTGTACTTCTTGCCGGGTTCACACCGGTGTTCATTCGAGATGCCAACTCCGAGAGTCTCCTGGTAGTAGGGTTTCTCCTATGGTTGGTCTTCGTCCTCTCGTGGACTCGTGCTCGAGACACAGGCTCCCTCCTCGACCTGGCCGCTGGGTGGGCTGCAGCGACTCTCTTCATCCATACTCGCCCAGAGGCCTTCATTGTCGTGGTGTTGACTTGCCTCTTCCTCCTCCCTCGCTTCTTCCGGAAGATGCCCGCTGCCGGTGGGCTCGCCGTGCTGTTCATGGCAGTTGTTTGCGTCCCTCTCATCCTCTTTTTGAGAGACACAGTGGGGTATCAGGCAGGGCAGGGAAACATCCAGTTCGAAAAGATCGGATTGTGGTGGCTCGTTACCAACTGGTTTGAGATGAACCTCGCATTTCGACCGGCCTCCTTCCCCATGGCAACCACCGTTGCAGCTCTCCTGGGGCTTCTCTTGACCCTTCGAGACAAGGAGCTTCGATGGAACGCCGCAGGACTGTTCCTCCTGGGCGCTGCCTGGCTCGCTGTCTACTTCATCGACTTCAATGAAGAATCCCTGTTGCGCCTGCATGTGCCCGGGACTTTGGTCTGGTCCCTATTGGCGGCCGGTGCCCTGGGAGAACTTCTCCATCTCGTGAAGAAGCCCTCCCTCAAGTGCGCCACGGGATTTGCAGTGGCAGCCCTTTTCCTGGTAAGCGCCGTTCCCACAGCGTCCCACGTCTTCTTTAAGACCAACTCCAACCAGGAAGACGCCCTCCTCCTGGAGCTGGTGAAGGAACTCCCCGACGAACCGGTGACCCTCGTTCACCTGGCCCATGAAGACCGGCCCCTGATGGATACGGAAACATTACCAAGTGATAAAGTGGAT
>CALFHQ010000612.1 GCA_937876385.1 uncultured Pseudomonadota bacterium | reverse complement strand
TCCATTCCGCCGAGTGGCCGACTGCCCTGAAGCAGCAGTTTCTGAATGCGAATAGCCACGGGAAGTATTCCAAATCCGAGTATGGTCGGCTGTTGCGCATCTGTGGCTATGGCGTTCCGAATCTATCGAAGGCCTTGGCGTGTGCATCCAACTCATTGACGCTCGTTTCGGAGTCGGAAATTCAGCCGTATACGAAGAAGGCTGGTCGTTCCTACTGCTCGACCAAGGATATGCATCTGCACCGGCTTCCTTGGCCGCGGGAGATCCTGCTCGAAAGAGGGGAGATGCCGGTGTCTCTACGCATCACCCTTTCCTATTTCATCGAGCCGGGACCGGGGGAAATCGGGTGGAAGGACAAGTACCGCTACGCCTCCTATGGTTTGCGTTTTTGGCCTCAACGCTCCGGAGGAAAACGAGGAAGACTTTGTGAAGCGCCTGAACAAGGCGGCCCGAGAGGAGGGAGCAGGAAAGCCCGAGACAGATAGCCGCAGTGATCGATGGATTATCGGCGCCAATAGTCGTGATACAGGTTCAGTTCATTCCGATATCTGGCAGGGCACGGCCGCGGATATAGCGTCTTGTAACCTGGTAGGCATCTATCCGGTGATGGGCTGGTGGAGTAAACGCACATGGCTCGGGCGATGGCACAGGAAGGCCAGGTATTCGCTGATTGTCTCGCTCCAGACGCCGGTCGAGAACATCGACATTTACACACCAGTTGCCATCCAACTGGGTATTCCTGTGGAGGTGAAGGTGTGACACAGTCTTCACGAGGGATCCGCCAGGGAGCCGTTGGGGCCTGACCCTCGGGTCTTTCGATAAAGTAGATAGGCGCTCTTGAGGGACGAACACGGAGGGCCGAGGCAATTTCCCAGTTGCACCACTTGACGGGACACTACTCGTCTTTCTTCGGAAGCCGCTGTCAGAGAAGCGCCCGCAGGGCCAAGGCCGTTTCAAGCCCAGGTCGATAGGCCTGGGGAAGCGTCGCGTTTAGACAGACTCCCCGCCAAAGCGAACCCACACACTCCAAACGAACGCACAGGTTGTTTGGGGAAAGTCAGCATGGTACGATGGGTGTTGTTGTTAGAAAGCATCTTGGTAGCAGTTGGTGCTGACGTGTTGCACGGCCCGGCCTCTACTCGGACTTTTTAACCAATTGCTGTGTCCCGGAAGGAGGCGTTCTTTATGAATCGACTGCCATGGCTGTTTGCGGCCTTTCTCGTAGCAGGCCTTGTTGTTGTCGCCGGCTGCGGTGAGCCGGATGAGACCCCATCCAACACGTCTACCGGGGCAAGCCAGCTACTTCTGGGAACCCCGGAGCTCTCGAGTTGCCTGCCAACCGTGTGCGATTTGGAGGGGATGACACGGGAAGAAGTACACGCTGAGTTGAAGACGTTCTGGCAGACCCAGCCAGCCTGCACTGAGATTCCGCCCGATCTGAGTTGCCGAGTGAAGGGTGCGGAGCAAGGCGATGACTGGCCAGAAACCATGGAATCCCGCATCCAATCAGCTTCTGAGATGTCGGGGGGCTTCCTGGATGAGCAGATCGATGCTCTGCGGTGCCTGGGTTTCATGGAGCCGAGCGGGGAGTTTCTCGTTAGCGCCGGTGCGCCGGATGCGCGGCTGCCTTCGAGGGTGCAAGTTGATCTGGAGGTGTCGGGATCGGCAGAGGGGGTCTCGCTCCACGACGACTTCCTGGACCACTTCGGTGCGCTGGTGGGCACCATCCTGCACATTACCGACGACTACGAGTTCAAGCAGGTGCGCAGAGCCCCCGGGGACGATGTCGAGCTTCGTTTCTCTGCTGTGTCCTACAAGGGAATCCCCGTGGACCCCGGTGTGAAGTTGCGCGTCGACGTGAACCTCCACAACGCAACCTGGCCCTCGGGTCCCGGCGAATCCGAGCTCTGCCCCGGCCGCTGGGTATTCGCCGACTTTTCCACCACGCTCTCAAGGCACATCGAGACGTTGGAGACCAATCCGGCCAACTTGCTCTCGGGGGAGGAAGCGGTTGCCGCAGCCCTGGCGCAATGCGGTGATGACTGCTCCCACCCAGTGACAGTCTGGGATGACGTGGAGAGCGGCCCCGACCTCTTCATCACCGCAGCGCATGTGGTCTGGCGCGTGATGCTCGACTGCCCGGTTCCCGAGCGGACCGACGAACTCTGGATGTGCACATACCGGGTTGATGCCGAAACCGGCGTCGTGCTGTCCGGAAGCCCGGAGTGTTGCATCGATTGACCTGGCGTGTTCTTCGCTCTCCCCGTGTCAGCCACGTCAACGACCCCCCGGTTCGTCCGGCCTTGCCGGACATTCACCTCCCGCCAGGGTGCGAAGAGTTGCGGATTGGGATGGCGCTGCGATGGCTGAAATGCGTGCCCTCTTCCTTTCCCGGGTCATCCCAATCCTCACCGTCCCTCACCCCGGCGGGGGAAGGGTGGCGAAGCTGTGCTTCGTCGGAAAGGGGGGGCTGGCAAGCAACCAACGACCGGACCCCACGAGATGACCTTGTTCAGGACGCCTTACGAAGGACTTCGTAGGCGCTCTGAATGGCCTTGAACTTCTCTTCCGCCAGAGCCTGGAATTCTTCTCCCATGTGGGCGACTTTGTCTGGATGGTACTTGTGGGCAAGGTCTCGGTAGGCGCGCTTGATTTCTTCTGCGGAAGCACCCGGTTTGAGCCCCAACGTTCGGTA
>CALFHQ010000611.1 GCA_937876385.1 uncultured Pseudomonadota bacterium | reverse complement strand
AGACGACTCCCCCCTTCGAGCCCTTATCTTTGACTCCATGTACAATCCGTACCGAGGTACGATTGTCCACATTCGAATCATGGACGGCACCTTGAAGCCCGGCATGACCGTCAAAATTCACTCCAGCGGGAAGGAATTCCTCGTGGAGGAAACCGGCGTATTCAGCCCTGCCCCGAAGCCCGTTCCGCAGCTTTGCGCCGGTGAAGTGGGCTACTTCATGGCCAGCATCAAGTCGGTAGAGGATACCCCCACCGGCGACACCGTACTGGACGCCGAGAATATGGCAGACAAACCCCTTCCCGGGTTCGTTGAGGCCCGTCCGGTGGTCTTCTCGTCCCTGTATCCCGCTTCCTCCGACGACTTCGAGGACCTGGGCGTTGCGTTGGCGAAGTTGAAGCTCAACGATGCTGCCTTGGACTACCAGAAGGAATCCTCGGTGGCACTGGGGTCGGGGTTCCGTTGCGGTTTCCTGGGGCTGCTCCATGCTGAAATCACAACAGAACGACTGATTCGAGAGTTTGACCTCGAGTTGTTCGTCACGGCACCATCGGTGCAATACATGGTGACCATGAGGGGGGGGGAAGTCGTCACGGTACAAAATCCTTCCCTCTATCCAGACCCGGCGGACATCCAAACCACCGAAGAGCCCTTTATTCACGCCTCCATCATCATGCCCGACCGGTACCTCGGTGCCATCATGAAGCTGTGCCTGGAGCGTCGAGGGGTCCAACCGTTGCACAAGTACATCGGCGACCAGCGCATCGAACTCACCGTGGAGTTGCCGCTGGCAGAGGTCGTCTACGACTTCTACGATCGCTTGAAATCGCTGTCGCAGGGATACGGTTCCTTTGACTACAGTTGGCTGGGCTTTCGAGTCACGGACATGGTGAAGTTGGACATCAAGGTCAACGGCGAAAACGTCGATGCCCTGTCCATCTTGCTCCACCGGGATCGTGCCCAGGGACGCGCTCGAGAGATCTGCCGACGTCTCCAGGAGGAGATCCCCCGACACCAGTTCAAAATCGCCATTCAGGGTGCCATCGGCGGGAAGATCATCGCCCGAGAGACGGTCTCAGCCGTGCGAAAGGACGTCACCTCGAAGTGCTACGGCGGCGACATCACTCGAAAGCGAAAGCTCCTTGAGAAGCAGAAGGTGGGCAAGAAGCGAATGCGAACCTTCGGCAAAGTCGCCATTCCTCAAAAGGCATTCCTCTCGGTGCTTCGATCACGCACCGACAAGAATGACTGACACGCCCTCCCCATGAACTACGACCGCATCGAACACATCTACATCCACGTCCCGTTCTGCGTCTCGAAGTGCTCGTACTGCGCCTTTTACTCCCTTCCAGGCCCCCACTCATCAGCTCTGCGGGAGTCCTTTGTGAGCCAGGCTGCCAGAGAGCTGACCTTTCGGCTCACCCGAACCCAAGCGACACCGGCAAAGACCATCTACTTTGGTGGAGGAACACCCTCCCTCCTGGCCCCAGACCAGATAGCCCGCTTCCTGGAGACGATTTCGCAGCTTGTGGGAATTGACTCGGATGCCGAGATAACCCTCGAAGCCAATCCGGCCACCCTGGGTCCCAGAGACCTGGCGGCCTTGAAATACGCCGGAGTCAATCGCCTCAGCATCGGCCTTCAATCCCTTCACGACGACACCCTCAAACTGCTGGGACGAGTTCACAACGCAGAGCAAGGATTGACCCTGCTGTACAACGCCCAGAAGGTCGGGTTTCGAACCGGCCTCGACCTCATGTACGCACTCCCCGGGCAAACAGAAGAGCAGTGGGTCAAAGACCTGGCGACGGTGGTGAATACCGGAGTGTCCCATCTCTCCTGCT
>CALFHQ010000610.1 GCA_937876385.1 uncultured Pseudomonadota bacterium | reverse complement strand
AGCTTGATCTCGTTGAAGCTCGGCGCGCCGTCCACAGCCTCTGGGCGAACCTCCCCGGGATGGCCTATCGGTGCCGAAACGATCGAGACTGGACCATGGATTTCGTGAGTCAGGGGGGACTTGCCCTCACCGGTTACCGGCCTGACGAGCTCCTTGGAAATCGGGTGATTTCTTACAACGACCTGGTTCACCCAGACGACCAGGAGAGCCTCTGGACTCAGATTCAAGAGCGGTTGAACCAGCGAGGGCCGTTCCAGGCAACGTACCGAATTCACGACAAAGCCGGAAAAATGAAGTGGGTCTGGGAACAGGGGGCCGGGGTCTTTGACAAAGACAACGAGTTGCAGGGTCTCGAAGGCTACATCGTTGACATCTCCCGGGAAGTAGAGGCCCAGCAAGACCGACAGAAACTCGAAAATCAACTGATACAAACCCAACGACTGGAACATCTCGGACGTCTCACCGGGGGGGTGGTCCACGATTTCAACAACCTCCTCACAGCCATCGTGGGCAACGTATCGCTGACTTTGGACGAAGTGGCACTTCCCGATGTCGCAACGAATCGACTTAAAGCCGTTCGGGACGCCGCCAGAAGAGCCGCGGGGCTTACTCGAAAATTGTTGGCATTCACCCAAGAAAAAGCAGAAGAAACCAGACCATTCTCACTGAACCAGCTTCTGCGTGATTTGCGCCCCATGCTGGAAGTCACGGTGGGTCCAAGAGTCAAGTTGGAATGGAATCTGAACCCCAAAGTCGGTGCCATTAGCGGCGATGTCGGACAGATAGAGCAAGTCATCATGAACCTCGCCGTCAACGCTCGAGATGCCATGGCCGGCAACGGTTCCCTTCGAATCTCCAGTGAGCCGGTAGACAGCTCCTCGGGGGAGTGCCCAAGGGGAATGTGCAAAGAAGCTGAAGAGGGAATCTGCCTGTCAGTGTCAGATACAGGAACCGGAATCCCAAAGGAAAATCTCCGACGGATCTTTGACGCCTTCTTCACGACGAAACAGCCGGGAAAAGGCACCGGGCTCGGGCTGGCCACATCGGCGCAGGTCGTTCGACGACACGGCGGATGCATTCACGTCGACTCCACCGTCGGTGAAGGCAGCACCTTCCATGTTTACCTTCCCAGAGCCACCGAACCTTCTGCCCCTGAAGCAGATGATTCCAACGAAGCCCTGTCGCTCCAAGGATACACGATTCTCGTGGCCGAAGACGACGCCATGGTTCGTCTGGTCGCATGCGAAGCCCTTCGACGCGCTGGTGCCACGGTGTGGGAAGCGGCCGACGGCGTCCAGGCCGAGCAGCGCCTGGTAGCGCAGGGAGACGCCATCGATCTGGCCGTAATCACCTGCGTCATGCCTGGAGCTGATGGGCTTGAAATTGCCAACACCCTCTGGAGTGTTCAACCCGACAAACCCGTACTCTTCGTTTCAGGCCTGGGGGAGCCGCCAAAACGGCAACACGCCGGCAAGTCTCAGTTTCTTCCAAAACCCTTCTCTCCAGAGACCCTCATCGCTCGAATCCACCAGATGCTCAAAGAGAGTTGAGTGCCTGCGCCGCTACGGGCGCCCAACTTTCAAGCAAGCGTTTGTGCAAGTCGGCCTCCACGTCGGGGTGCTGGGACAGAAAGTCCACAGCCTTGTCTCGTCCCTGGCCCAGACGCTCCTTGCCCAGGGAATACCAACTACCCGCTT
>CALFHQ010000609.1 GCA_937876385.1 uncultured Pseudomonadota bacterium | reverse complement strand
GGGTGTACTGGGCGTCAAAAGCAATAGCAAAGGGAAGGTTGAAGGTGTCGAAGTCTGCCCGCAGACCCAGACCGAAGCTGGACGGCAAAATGAAGTCCATCTCGGTGTGTCCGTACTTCTGGAGAACCACCATGGCGCTGTCAGCTTCCACCGTCGTTGTGGTCTTGTTTCGATAAACAAAGCCGGCCTGCAGCCACTCCACCGGGGTCCACTGGATACCCACCTTGAACCCGGCAAAGGACAGCCCCGAGAGGTCCATGTCGAACATCCCGTTGTCTGCTCCAACGCCTTTCTGCTGGCGCTGGAAGCTCAGGTATGTGAGTCGGTAGTTGGCACCGATTCGAACGTTTCCGGGTAGATCAAAGCTGACCCCGGGGGCCACTTCGATGAACACCAGCTTCGTTCGGTCTTCCATGTCCACATTGAAGCTGTTTGTGTACGTGAAGCCGGCACCTGAGCTTGCCACGGGATAGACCCCGATTCCCAAAGTCATGAAATCGGTTACTCGAAATGCCCCCGCCGCCAGAAAGAAGGGGGCGAAGGTCAGGTCTGACTCATGGTTCTGGCCATCAAACGCCGGGCTGGCCGTGATGAGTCCCAGAACGGGGGTGAAATCCACCGTGACGTCGATGAAGCGAGTGTGTGACAGCCCGGCGGGGTTATGGAAAAGAGCTGATGGGTCGTTGACATAGCTGATTGCCGTGCCTCCCATCCCGATGTGCCTTGCGGAATACAGGATGGGAGTGTCATACCCGGCAGCGAACCCGTTGGTGGGGACCGAGAGGAGCCCCACCAACACAGTCAGGATCGCTAGTTTCTTCATGGACTATTCCAGGCCACTGCAGGTGAGGAATTCGTCGATGCAGCCCTTTTCAACCTGGCAGGTCGTGCAGGGTTCGGCAGCGGGGTCGGCGATGCATTCGGCGACGCAGCGTTCGATGGTGCAAGCGATGGTGGCGCCGTAGCAGGCAGCGCACTCGTCGGTGAGGGCGTAGACTTCGGTGATGCAGGGAACCGAGCAGGCGACAGGATCGGTGTCATTGAGGCAACCGAGGCCACATTCCTGGGCCTTGGCTTCGACATTGGGACGGTCCGTGGCGAGGATGCCCAGGTCCGCATCGTTGGTGCAGGCGCCGGTGGCGACGACGGTGTCGTCTTCGACCATGTCGTCTTCGACGAGGTCAGTTTCGACGAGATCGGTTTCGACGAGGTCAGTTTCGACGAGGTCGGTTTCGACGAGGTCAGTTTCGACGGTGTTGTCTTCTTCGACGGTGGTGTCTTCGGTCGTGTTGTTGTCGTCGTCACTGCTTCCGCAGCCGGCCAAACCAAACATTGCCACCAGGGTCAAGATCGCAAAGATGCTCCAATTCCTCTTCATGTTGTCTCCTCCGATGTTTTCCATCTTCTGTGAGTTGCACCGGCGCCACGTTCATTCGGGACTGGTACAGCTTCTGTTGTCCAAGGGGTCGATTTTCGTCCCACATTAAAACAGCAGACCCCTATGAAGTCAAGGAATCACTCTCTTTCCGGCGTCCGGCAAAGGAGAACCCAAATTTGGGAGGTTTGTGGGAAAGGCGTTTAGGGGGTCAGGATGACTTGGCCGGGCCGCCGGCCCCAGGCTTGCCTTCGGTGGGGTTGTCGTAGAAGCGTTGGGTCGGGTAGGCGAGGTCTATGTCGGAGTGTTTCCTGAAGGTCAACAGGATCTCCTCCCACAATGTTTGGGAGGTCCCACGTCGTTGTCGCGCCGGAGTCAGATAGCGGATGGTGAGCATGACACCGCTGTCTTTCACGGTCGTGTAGACTATGGGGGTGAGATTCTTGTAGTGGATCATATAGCTTCTGGCCGCATTGCGAATCTGTTTGTCGGCGTCCTGTACGACATCGCCGACGGTGCGGTTTGCGATCTCCAGGAGCAGCTCTTTGGCCTTCTCCCAATTGCTCTCGAAGGTCACCAGGACGGCGATTTCATTCCACAAGAAGTTGAATCCCCGGGTGTAGTTGGCGACGGGGGTATGAAAGACCGAGCCATTTGGGATGTGTATGACCCGGCCGGTGCTCTGGTCGGCGTCCACCCAGTTTCCAATCTCCAGGACGGTAAACTGGAGAATGCGGATGTCCACCACGTCCCCGGCGTTCTCGTTCATCTGGATTCGGTCTCCCAATTCAAAGGGTTTTCTCCAGAGGATGAACAGCCACCCGGCCAGATCCACGATAGGGTCCTTCAAAGCGATAGCGATACCGGCGGAGAGGAGGCCCAGGAAGGTCGTGATGGACTCGAATCCCTGCAACCAGATTCTTCCCAACACGAACACAATGAGGACCCCAGCAACGTAGGACGCCACCTTCCGGGCGCGGTAAACCCCTGTGATGTTTTGGGTTCGTCCCAGGACCACTCGCAAGATGAGCAGTCTAAGCAGCCAGATAACAGCGATGGCCAGCAACGTTGCCAGCAGATGCGACTGCAATTCGGCGCTCATTCCCACTTCGTTGTCCAGCCAGTTTTTGAATTCCGTCATGGCCTACATGTTGCCCGTGATGGGAGCGATTCGTCAAGAGGCAAGGGTTGTATTTGGCCGTTGCATGCACCCTGTTCGACAAGTAGTATGGCAATCGAAGCATCACAGATGGATTCAGTCAGGGTGCCACTCGAAGGCAAGGAGGAACGGCCATGCGGAGACTATTGAGGAGAGTTTGTTTCTTCATTGTCCTGGGGATCTGGGCTGGAGGGTGTGCCGGAGCCGGCTCTTCGGCTGAGGATCTCGTGGAAATCGAGGCACTTGCAGACCTGGATGCTTCGAACCTGGATCTGGCCACAGACGACGACCAGGCTGGCGTTGACGCGACCGACGTTGAAGACGGCGCTCTGGATGGAGGCGACTTGGACGCAACCGACGTCGACGAAGCTTCTTTTGGTGGGGTCGGCGCGGCGCAGGAAGGCACGCTCTTGTGGTTGGAGAACGACCAGATTCGAGTAGAGGTCGATACGGTTTCCGGCTTGTACCTGGTGCGTACTCTGTCGGGCAGGCTTCTGCAGGCTCAGGCGGAGAGCAGATTGACCTTGCAGGAGGTCGCCGGAGGACTCCCCGGAGAGGGAGCCGGCGAACAGCTCAGCACAGGGTCCGCCCAATTCATGGACTGGAGCTTTGAAGAGGTCGACGACTCTCTGGGAACTGGACTTCGAGTGACCACCCGGTGGAGCTTGCCGTCTCATCCGGCCGACGTGCTGGAGGTTTCCATGGGGCTGCGAGGAGGTGCGGGTTTCTGGCTATGCCGTGTGGGACTTGTTGTGGGAGAAGGCAGCGACCTTGTGGACAAGAAGCTGATGTCATTGAGCCCGGTTGTTGCCGACGAGAAGTTGAGTGGAGCCCTCTACCTGGGGACCGATCCGTCCAAACACGCAATTCTGGACGACGGGACCGACATGTACTTCGACTTTGTCGCCCGAATCTTCAAAGTGGGTGCCGGTGACTCGTTGCTGTTCCCGCCGGGGAGTGTCGCCAACTGGAACATGGCCTTGTATGACCCGGACACCCTGGAATCGCTGGTGGCGGGGTTCCTCACCTTCAAAGAAGGGATGGGACTGGTGGCAATCGACTACGATGCGGCTTTGACCTGGGAAGAGGACAAACGAAGCTCCTTTACTCGGTTCGAGGGCTTCGTTCTGAACGATCCGGCCACGACGCTGAAGGTGGGAACGGTGAATTCCGGGCTCTTCTACATTGATTTTCTCCCCGAGTCGGTGTTCCAGGGGCTCGAGGACTATGCGACTCGATATGCCGCTCACGCCGGAAAGACTCTTTGGACGGACATTCCTACCAGTTGGAACTCCTGGAACGGTGGAAACGGAGAAGGGGGGCTGGGGACGGAAATCAACGAAGCCATCATCCTGGAGAACCTGGACGCCATGGAGGAGGACTTCGCCCCCTTTGGAATGGACTGGTTCGTCATCGACAACGGCTGGGAAGTCGATCTGGGAGATTGGGAGACCAACGCACAACGATTCCCGGACCACGACGGCATGGAGGGCATGCACTGGCTGGCTCAGGAAATCAAAGGGAGAGGGCTGCGGCCGGGGATCTGGGTGGCCCCTTTCTGGGTGCACAAGGACTCCAAACTGGCGCTGGAACATCCCGATTGGATCGCACAGACAAACGACTTCTCCGGTTTTCTCCTGGGAGATGAGGACGCCACATTGGATCTCACCCACCCAGAGGTCCTTCAGTGGACCCACGACCTGTTCCACAAACTCACGGCAGAGTGGGGGTACGAGTGGATTAAGCTCGATTTCAGCTACTACGCACTCTTTGCAACGAACCTCTATGACCCCTCCATGAGCGCCAGCCAGGCCTATTGGAACGCATTGGATGTGATTCGAGACGCCATAGGGCCAGACACCTTCCTCATGGACATCGCGGCCACAGGTCTCGGATTCGATGCAGCAGACGGCGGGAGAACGACGTTGGACAACATGCCCAACTTCGAAGACCTCGACGGACAAGGGATCAAAGTCACCCTGCGCACGGCGTCTCATCGATATTATTTGAACTGGCTGTGGGCCAATCACCCCGACCTCGTCTACTACCGTCCAACCATCGGCTTGACCTTGAACGAAGCCAGAGCCTGGACCTCGGTGGTTTCTCTCATGGGGGGGATCATCAAGATGGGAGACCCCTTTACCATGCTCCACGAGCACCCAGACTGGCTTGACATGGCTCGGATGATCATCCCGGGCAACCCGCACTCGGCCAGACCGCTGGACATGTTCGAGAGACTCCACCCGGAATTGTGGGACCTGGAAATGGAGCGCAATGGCGCTTCCTGGCACGTCGTTGGATTGTACAACTGGGGGCAAAACGAGAACCCCGTCACCGGCGAGTCCTTCCCCGAAGAAACTCGCACGGCCACTGTGCCGCTAACCCGTCTGGGACTGGACCCGTCGAAGCGGACTTTGCTCTTCTCGGCCTGGGACCAGACCTGCCGGTTCGTGGAAGACGGCGTCATCGAGGAGACCCTGGAACCTCGAACCGACCGGGTCCTGGTGGTTCGTGAAGAACCCCAGAATCCCACCCTGGTGTTCACCTCTCGCCACCTCCTCGGAACCGCCGTGGAGGTCTTGAGCGAGACCAGTCTAAGCACCGAGGATGGGATCACCCTCGTGGCAGACGTGGATAACCCCCCGGGGCATGCCGTCACCGTCTATATTGCCACTGGCGGCCTGCTTCCTGGGACGATAACCTCTCCCGCAGAAGCAGAGTGGGGGGAGTCCCCCTGCGCAGGTGTTGCGGCCCTTCTGTTTACCCCCAACGAACCGATTACCACCGTGGAGGTGCGTTTTGAGTAGTCTCTGCCGTTTTCTTGTCCTCCTCGGACTGGTTGTTGCCCTCTCCAGTTGCGGATCGTCCAGCAAATCCGATTCCCCGGCGGATCTCTCCAGTGAGGTCAACGCCGTGGACGTGGCTGACAATTCCGGCGAGGGTGCAGAGGTTGTGGAGGTCATCGAGGATGCAACGACGGATGCGACAACGGATGCAAACACGGATGCAAACACGGATGCAACTGAGGAGGTTGACGCCCTGCCGATAGAGCACCCGTGGTCCACTTGTGAGGAGTACTCTGAGGGGCCGGGGACGCTGGCTGCCAAGGCG
>CALFHQ010000608.1 GCA_937876385.1 uncultured Pseudomonadota bacterium | reverse complement strand
CGGAACCAACGTCCCCGTGAATTGCGAAGGAAGTTGGGGAGAGTGGGGTACCTGCCAGCAGGATGGAACCACTTGTTCCGGAGAGCAGAGCCGGACCTTCACCATCACAACCCCTGCCTCTTGCGGTGGCCAGGCTTGCGACTACGAGAATGGAGCTACCGGCGACCACCGGACCTGCAACGTCGATGCTGACACGGAGTGTGATGACGGCAACGACTGCACGGACACTGACGTCTGCGACGGCTCCGGCAGTTGCGAAGGAGTCTACGCTTGCGACGGCGTCCCGGTGTTGAACGAGATCGACTACGATCAGCCGGGCACCGACGGTGCTGAGTTTGTCGAGATATTCAACCCTGACACGTCCAGCGTTGACCTCAGCAAGTACGACCTTGAGTTGGTCGACGGCAGCACTGGGTCGGTGTACAAGACGGTGGAACTGGACAGTGGCCTCGATACCAATTTGTTGGGAATCGGTGAGTACCTCGTGGTGGGTGCAGATTCGGTTCTTCTGGGGCTTGATTCGGGAGTCTTCTCGATCTCACTGGGCACGACGTCGGTTCAGGATGGGACTCCGGACGGAGCTCGGTTGGTGTTGCGTTCAAACGGAACGTTCGTCGATGGTATCGCCTACGAAGACGAGATGTCGGGGACTGGGGAGGGGGACTTCGCCGTTGACGACACCGACGTCGAGAGCAGCTCGCTGGGTCGATGCCCCAACGGCGCTGATAGCGACGACAACTGGACGGACTTTGACCTCCTCGATACGCCGACCCCCGGCGCCACCAACGACTGCGACAACCCGCTTCCGGTGGACTGCCTGTTCACAGACTGGAGCGATTGGAGTGAATGCTCTGCCACCTGTGGCGGTGGGACACAGACTCGAACCCGTTTGGTCCTGGTCTATCCCAAGGACGGTGGAGATGCCTGCCCTGCCCTGTCGGACAGCCAGAGTTGCAACACCCAGGAGTGCACCGGGGCCTGTTGCAATGCCAGCGACGAGTGCGTCTTGACGACGCAGACTTCCTGTGTAGCAGGTTCAGGCACTTGGGACGGCTCAGCAAGCTGCAACGGGGTCGCGTGTGGGTACTCGCCGATGGGCGCCTGCTGCCTGTTCATCTATGGAAATCCCTTCTGCATGGACCGTTCGTCCATCGACTGCGATTTCCTTTGGCAGACGTACGAGTACACATTCGGCGCCTATTTCCCTGGAGTCGATTGCATGGACGCACCCTGCCCCGGATACTGAGCGACCCACCTGACCTCTCCCGCTGCCAACTATCGGTGATTCGTCGCGGATGCGATGAACGGACTCAGTCTTCACCATCCGGGGGCTCTTCCGATTCGTCCTCAAGCGCCTCCTTCAGCGTTTCGACGAAGGCTTCCATAACGAGAAGCTCGGCCTTTTTCTCTTTGATAAAGGCGGTGAGGAGCTCGAGTTTTTCTTCTAAGGGGACATCCAATCTCCAGAATTCCAGAAAGGGTTCGAAGGGGATGGGTTGGGAGTCTTCGCACCCGCAATCGCATCCACAGGATTCGTGCTGGCCTTCGTCTCCATCCCGATGCTCTCGATGGTGGTCGTGGTCGTGATGGTGGTCGTCGTGGTCGTGTCGGTCGTCATGCATTGGGTGTCTCCTATTTCTTCTCGTTTTTGGGCGATGTTACGGTCAGTCCAGCGTCCTTCTTCAGCTTTTCAACATCAAGCTCCTGAACAAATTCCGGCAAGCCGTCGAAGATCTTGTGGAATCCGAATCCTCCTTTGGTCATCTCGTGGATGGCCTCTTCCTTGGTCCATCCCTGAACGACGATTCGATAGACGGCCACAGTCAGCCCGGTGCGGTCAGCACCGTGTTTGCAGTGGACCAGGACGGGGGTTCGTTTCGGATCGGTCACCAATTTGATGAACCTTAGCACATCTTCGTACTCGGCGTGTTGCGCCTTCATGGAGATGTGCTCATAGGCCAGTCCCGTACCGGAGATCTTGCTGTGGTCGGAGTGGTAGGAGCGGAGGTTCAAGATGGTCTTTATCCCCAGGCGGCTCAAGTTTGCCATGCCTTCCTTGGTTGGTTGTGCGCTTCGGTAGAGTCCGTCGCTCACTTTGTAGAGGTTCGGGACACCTTCCAATTCCACAGCTTGGGCCGGTTGAACCTTCGATTTTGGGGTCTTCTCTTCCCCTGAAACCCCCGTCGCAGCAAGGAGAACCCCAGAGATTACGAGGGTACTCAATGCACTCATCCACACCGAGCGAATCAAAGCAGTCCTACATTTCATCATCCGCCTCCGTTGTCCCGCTGAATCCACCGCTTGATCATAGACCAGTGGGAGCTCAGTCTCAACCCGGATGGTTCATCTTGCTTGACAGGGGGGGAAGAAGCGGCTAAACAGATGGAACTTGACAATTCGGGCGAATAGCTCAGTTGGGAGAGCATCGGCCTTACAAGCCGAGGGTCACAGGTTCGAGCCCTGTTTCGCCCACCTGCTGAAAATCAAAGCTCAGACAAAAAAAGCACTTGCTCTTTTTGAAGGGTCGTGATAGAAGCAGCACTCGATTGACAACTGGGGTGGTAGTTAAGCTGGTTATAACGTCGGCCTGTCACGCCGAAGGCCGCGGGTTCAAGTCCCGTCCACCCCGCTAAAAAAGCTCTGCTTCGGCAGGGCTTTTTTCGTTTAACCCGTTCCTCCCATTTTCCTCTGCGGCCCATTTCCCAGATCCCGTCCCAGGATCCTTGTTCCGGGTGCAAAGTTGCAAACCGTAGCATTCCGGGGATGATGGAAACACCAACTGGAAGGGAGTGATTCATGCTGTCTCTGGCCATTACCATCGCCTTTTCTGCGATGTCGCTCATCTGCCTCGAGATCATTTGGATGAGGCTTTTCGCCATCGAGAGCTTCTCGAGCTTTGGATCGATGTTCCTCAGCATCGGGCTGCTGGGATTTGGGGTCGGTGGAGTTCTGGTCAGCCTCAAGTCGGAGTCGGTGAAGCGGCACAAGCGGGGGTGGCTGTTTGTGGCGTCGCTGTGCTATCCCCTGTCGGTGCTGTTGGCCATCTGGACTGCCAAGGCCTTGCCGTTCGTTCCCCAAAACGTGCTTCAGGACACCTCGCAGCTTTTCTATGTGGCTGTTTTCTATCTGGTATTGTCCATTCCTTTCTTGTGCGGTTCCACCATCATCGGAACGATCTTGACCACTGCCGGAGACCGGGTGGGGAAGATGTACCGGGCGGATCTGGTGGGGTCGGGGCTTTCGGGGGTGCTCGTGTTGGGGGCCTTCTATCTCCTCCATCCCAGCCTTCTCCCGCTGGTGGTGCTGGCTGTCTTTCTGCCTGCCGCTGCGGCCGCTGCTTATGGGATGAGTGGTTTGAAGCCGCTTCTTCGCTGGGGATTGCCGACACTGGTGATGGCCATCGCCCTGGGAGGATTGTTGTGGATCTCTCCGTTGCGAATCTCGGAGTACAAGGGGATCTCGTACGCCATCGCAAGCAGCGAAGTGACGGGGGCAAAGGTGGTCGCCGAGAGGTGGGGGCCGCTGGGTTACATCCAGGTCGTGGATTCCACCAGCGAACGGTCGGCGCCGGGGCTTTCCACCCTGGCCCAGGTGCTTCCTCCGGTTCAGAAGGGACTTTACATCGACGGGAACAAGGTCGCCTCGGTGGTCCGCTCCACTTCCCCTGAAGAGCGGGAGTATATGGAGTGGATGCTCTCCTCGGTTCCTTACCGGCTGGTGGAGTCTCCTCGTGTTCTGGTGGTGGGTTTGGGCGGAGGGGAGGGGGTGGCTCAGGCCCTTCATTTCGACGCCGGGCAAGTGGACGTTGTGGAGTTGAACGGGCAGCTTGTCGATTTGGTTGAAGATCGTTTCTCAGAGGAAAACGGTGGGATTCTTCGAGACCCTCGGGTTCACAGCTTCGTGGGGGACGCTCGAGACTTTGCCAGACGGCACCCCAAGGCATACGACCTCATCCAATTCACGAACATGGACGCCTCTGGGCTTTCTTTGGGGAGCGGGAAGGCGGTGGGTGAGAACTACCTTGTCACCGTAGAGTCTTTGACCCGTTTTCTTGAAGCCCTTCGTCCCGGGGGGATCCTGGTTGCCAACACTCGGGTGTCGGAGCCGCCACGCAGCTCCCTTCGGTTGGTTGCCTCGTTTCTCAAAGCGGGGTTGACCTTGTGGGGCCAGGAGGATCTGGCCCGGAGTGTGGCCTTCTATCGAAGTGAATTCAACGGCATGTTGTTGATCAAGCAGGGGGGATTTGACGAGGAGCAGGTCCAGGAGATGACCCTCCAGGGTTGGGAGCGTGGGTTTACGCTGTCGTATTATCCGGGAATGGACCGGGACGTCCTTCGGGCTCGGGCAGACGAGGAAGATGCGTATTGGGAGGGTTTCCAGGAGGATTCGGGGATCGACCTGTCCGACTTTGAATCGGGGGAAGCGGCCAACGACCCGTTCTTCGATCTCCTCGATGCGACCCTTGAGGGAACTGACGAGGGTGCGCAGTACCTGGCGAGCTATCCCTTCGAGATCTCCCCCACCGTGGACAATCGTCCGTTCTTCTCTGCGCTGCTGAAGCCGGGGACCTTCGATTTCGTGAAAAAGGGCGCCTACAACCCCGATCTGTGGCTTCGGGAGATCCCTCCAGACTTGTGGGGACAACCGATGATGTGGGTGACTCTGTTGCAGGCATTGCTCTTCTCCCTGCTCATTGTGGCGTTGCCCCTGGTGTTTGGCCGACGAGCCATTCCCAGTGGCGGTCGGTGGCGAATCTTTGTGTACTTCTCGTGCCTTGCCGTTGGGTACATGTTCGTGGAGATGGTGCTCATTCAGAAGTTGACTTTGTATGTGGCAGCACCGGGCTATGCGACGGCTGTTGTATTGTCCGGGATGCTTGTTTTCTCTGGGTTGGGGGCTGGGTTCAGTGCCCGCTTCTCGAAGTTCCCCTGGCGTGGGATTGTCCCGGCGGTGGCTACCATCGGGGGGTTGACTCTGTTGTACAATCTGGCGTTGACCCCGCTGCTTCTGGCCACGATCTCCTGGGGCGAGGTGGCGAAGGTCGCCTTCTCCATCGGCCTCATCGCTCCCCTGGCGTTTGTCCTGGGCATGCCCTTCCCGTTGGGTATGGTTTCTGTTACCCAGGTGAGCGGCGAAGGGTCTGCTGGATGGGGGTGGGCGGTGAATGGCGCTGTGTCGGTAGTTGGCATCGTTCTGGCCCAGGCGCTGGCCGTCGAATTCGGTTTTCCAACGGTGCTCTGGCTGGTTATTGGCGTGTATGCGCTGGCGCTGGCCGTGTTCCCGAGAAGATCCCCCGCCTGACCGTCCCTTCCCTTTCCACATTGCCGGTTCCCTCTTGCTTCTTCTCCACTTTGACACTGTGCGTCGATTGGGATATGTATGGGTGGAATGAAATTCAGACCTTTAAAGAAGGGGAGGTTCCAATGCGCTTGGTATCCGGACGAGTCGTGACACTGCTTTTTGCAACCATTGTGGCGGTCGCTTTTGTAGCGACGCCCGGTTGCAACAAGAAAGAGAACGGGGACAAACCCAAAGTCGAAAAGAAACAGGCTCCGGAAAAGACGCCTGAAGCGAAGAAGCCGGAAGAGAAGAAGCCGGAAGAGAAGAAGCCCGAGGCGAAGAAGCCGGAAGAGAAGAAACCG
>CALFHQ010000607.1 GCA_937876385.1 uncultured Pseudomonadota bacterium | reverse complement strand
GCCTTCCGCCGACATCCGGTGTGCCGGCGGATTCCGAACACACTAAGACTTAACGTCCGTTGGATCTTGTTTGAGCACATTGGAGGGGAAGATAGTGGACAGAAAGGGACTCGCAATTGTCTGGTTCAAGAACCTCAGACCAACGAAATTCGGCAGGTTCCTTCAGAGAAGTCCAGAGTATTTCCTCTGAAACGAAGCTCCAGAAGGCTGGTTCCGTGCACAAAGACATGGAGGTCGGTGTTCTTTGGAAGGTAATCCCCATCCACCGACAGCGACAACACCGCAGAGGGTTCTTCCTCCCCTTCACCAGGGTGGGTTTCAAAGGCCCAGTGTTCTGTTCGATGGTCGCCGTATCCGTCCCCATCGTCCACAAACCGGACCCCTTTGCCCACTCCATTCTCGTCTGGATAGAGGTGCAACTCGTCTCGTCCCTGGTTGTCCATGGGCAAAACCGTTCCCCCCCTCACGAAAACGGGAATCTCTTCAAGAGCGACCTCGAGTTCCACCGAACGGTCTCCACGCAGGGCCGTGCCACCAGCCAGTGGGTGCCACAATCCCGCAGGAAGTAGCACAACTCGACTCGCTGCCTGGGGTTCCAGAATCGGTGCCACAAGAAGGCCGTCCCCCAGCAGGAACTGATCGTCCACTTCCCACAAATCGGTGTTGGAGAAATCGTTCCAGAAAAGGGGTCTGACAAGGGGTGCACCCGTTCGATGCGCTTCCCTTGCCAGGGTGTACCAGTAGGGCATGAGCCGGTATCGCATCTCCAGATAACTGCGAACGATATTGGTAGTTTCCTCGCCAAAGCTCCACGGCTCCCGTCGCTTGACGAAGGCCGCCGAATGGGTTCTGAAGAAGGGAAGGAAAGCGCTCAATTGGAACCATCGGGTGTACAACTCGGCGTCCGGATTTCCGCTGAACCCTCCGATATCCGGCCCGGTGTACGGAATCCCAGAGAGCCCCAACGCCAACGCCAACCGAACCGTCTGATGCACCGTCCACCAGGTGCTCTCGCAGTCCCCTGTCCAATTCCAGGCGTACCGCTGGTTCCCTGCCCAACCGGACCGGGAGACAATCCACGGGCGTCGGTCGGGACGCTGCCGCAAGAGCCCTTCGAAGGCGCTGCGATTCTCCAGCAGAGCAAACAGGTTGTGCCCCTCTGTGTGATCCCCACCACGCCCATCGAAGTCGTGACGCACTGTAACCGGCAGGGTGGAATCTCCCCACGCTGTGAATACCGCGGGCTCGTTCATGTCGTGCCACACTCCGTCCACCCCCCACTCTACTACCTGCCGATAGTGGTCTCCCCACCAACGACGGGTCTCCTTTCGAGTGAAGTCGGGGAAAGCACAAGTCCCAGGCCACACGGGTCCTGTGACCACCTTCCCGTCAGGGGTCTTCAACAGATGGTCACCCTCCAGGGCTTCCCGGTACACCGGGTATTCTGTATCTACCTTCACCCCTGGATCCATGATGGTCACCAGGCGAATTCCCTTTTCGTGGAGAAAATCGGACAACCGCTTCATATCCGGAAATCGCTCCGGGTCCGCGGTAAATACTCGATATCCGTCCATGTAGTGAATGTCCAGATGGACGGCGGAGACGGGCAACTTGAGGTCCTCAAATCCCTTCACCAGTTCCCGAACCTCATCCTCATTCTGGTAGCTCCAACGACACTGATGGTAGCCCAAGCTCCATTTCGGGGGCATGGCCGGGCGCCCTGTCAGGCGAGTGTATATTTCGATGATTTCAGGCAGCGTCCCGGTCATCAAAACCAGTCTCGCCGCACCGCCTCGCACCTCGATCTCACCCTCTCGGCGAAACCCGATGAAAGACTCCGAAGCGTTGTCCACCAGCACCCCGACAATGCGTTCCGGGGAAACCACGCTGTAGAAGGGGATGCTCATGTAGATGGGATCGTCCCCGGGACCGTAGTGCCCCCGAGGCTCCGAGTTCCACAACCGAAATGCCCCCCCTCGCAAGTTCAACGGGGTAGTCCGTTGCCCCAGACCATAGACAGCACCTTCTTCGGGAAGAGAATGCCGCAGAAGCCACCCATGGGTTGAGGCCCCTCGTTCTGGAGGGGCCACTCGCATCCGTTCTTCCCCTTCGGAATCGAACCAGGCCACAGTACCGTCGGGAAAGACCACTACCCGACCGTCCCGAGTCGTCAACTCCCAACCACGACTCGTCTCGGCTCGTTCCACATCCACAGAGGATGCCCTTCGTTCAATGAGAACGAAACCCGGAGCCGGGAGTTGTCCGGGGGTCCACGTAACCACGGGGATGCCAGGCTCGATAAACTCGATTCGAAGGATTGCCTTTTCGAATTCAAATCGGAAGTCCGGATCCTTTCGGTGGACCTTCACCAAGGCACCCGGACCATCTGGAACGATGGGCTTCCCCTGATTGGAGAAGCGCCGCTCCAAAGACTTCTTCTTGAATGTGAAGAGCAGCCCCTTGAAAGCGGGGCCGAATCCGACCGCTTTGAGGCCCTTCAGCGCAGTCCAGAAATCCATCCTACACCTCATCAGGGGGGGAGGAGCCGAAAGAACTATGTAAACTCTCCTTGGGAGAAATTACCAGCTCTTCAGAATTTCGACGTAGTTGGCTCGCTCGAAGGCTGCGGGATTTGAAACCTTGTCAAGGGCCATGGACCCCCGCATCTGTGCCAGAGACTCGTATTCGTGGCGTTCGAGCCACTTCTCGGTCTCCTCGATGAGGGTGGCCAGATATTGCGGGCCGCGTTTCAACAGCGCGGACACGACCTGAACACCGTGTGCCCCACACATGATGGCCTTGACGGCGTCCAGCGTGGTGTGAACACCACCAGAAGCAGCCATGGAACCCTGGAACGGTCCCGCACCAAGGATGCCGAGCCATCGCAGGCGCAGCAAGAGCTCGGAAGAGTCGCTGAGCACGAGCTCGCGAGTGGCTTCCAACTCTTCCACATCGATATCAGGCTGGTAGAAGCGGTTGAAAAGCACCACCCCATCGGCACCGGCATCGTTCAAGTTTCGCGCGAAATTGGCCAGGGAGCTGTAATACGGCGACAGCTTCACTGCCACCGGAATCTTCACCTGGGATTTCACGCTCTTGACCATCTCGATAGTTCGTTCTTCCAGAGACTGGCCGGTGACCTCGGGGTCGGTAGCCAGCATGTAGACGTTCAGTTCGAGTGCGTCGGCACCTGCTTCTTCCATGCTGGTGGCGTATCGCAGCCAACTGCCCGGCGTGGTTCCATTGAGGGAAGCGATGACTGGAATGCCCACGGTGCTCTTGATTTTCCGCAGATGCTCCAGGTAGTCGTCGGGTCCCAACTTGAAGGAATCCATCTTCGGGAAGTAGCTGAGCGCTTCGGCAAAGGAGTCAGCCGGCCCTTCCATGGCATCAATGGTTGCCATCTCTTCGGCCACAATCTGCTCTTCAAAGAGGCTTCGGACTACCAGTGCAGAAGCGCCGGCGTCCTCAAGCTTTTTGACTGTATCGAGTTCGTCCGCGAGGGGACAGGCGCCCGGCATAAACGGGTGCTTGAGTTCGAGGCCGAGGTATCTTGTCTTCATATCCATATTCAAGCCCTCCTGGTTCTCGGTTTGGCTACTCAGTCTCGGTTGTATCAGCCGGCACCGTCATCTGCGACATATAGTCGTACTGGGCGATGCGTCGGTTGATGTAGTTCTGGGCTTGGCCGGCGAGTTCCTTGAAACGCACCGGATCCATCTTCTCGACCATTCGAAAACGGGTCTCGTTTCGCATGTATTCGAGGGGGTCGGCGCCAGTGCGCTTGGAGTCGAGCTGCAGCGGCGGCAGTCCCTGCTCCACCCGTCGAGGATCGTATCGGTACAGCGGCCAGATCCCGCTGTTCACGGCCAGCTTCTGCTGGTCGAGCCCTCGAACAAGGTCATAGCCGTGGGCAATGCAGTGACTGTAAGCGATGATAATGAACGG
>CALFHQ010000606.1 GCA_937876385.1 uncultured Pseudomonadota bacterium | reverse complement strand
CGCTCGGAGGAGTTTCCGGAGAAGCCGGCCAGGGACTTCAGGGCGGAGAGGAAGGTCTCCTGAACGAGGTTCTCTGCCAGGTCCGGATTTCGCACCCGGCCCAGGGTGTATCGAAAGAGGATGTCCCCGTGGCGGGCGACCCATTGTTTGGGCTCGAGGGTCGGCGTCGAGTCGGAGGGGGCTCTTAGAGAACTGAAAAAAATCAACGATTCCTCCGGAGGGTTGTCAGGTTTGCGAACTCGTGGTTCGTCGATTTCGTCGATGGATGGCGACAAGTCCCAGCAACAGGAGCCAGAGAGGGAAGAGGGACCAGGGCTGGGCACCTGTGGAGCACCCGCCGCTTCCACCGCCTGCTGGTGCATCCTGTACCGAGAGGTCCCCCTTTTCTCCGTCGCAGACGAACTGTGTCGCGGTGATTTCGGCGGGTTGAAGGTTGCCGTCTCCGTTGGTGTCCAGACCGGTGTCGAGGCGGATACCTCCTGCCGGGCAATCGGAGCCTGCTCCTTCGTCGGTAATGTTGACCATGGGCTGGGCCCCCACCTCTCCTGGGTTCCCCGGAGCCCCATCCTCCCCATTGCACAGGTAGTCCGATAGGGAGACCTCGTTGGAATCGAGGACTCCGTTGTCGTTGAGGTCGGTGCCTAGAATGAAACGCATTCCACCGTCCTTGCAGTTGGCCCCGGGAAGCTCTTCCACGGTTTGCACGAGGCTTGCGGGTCCCGCAGGGCCGGAATCTCCGTTGCAGATGTAGCGGGTGGATTTCACCTCCACCGGGTCGAGAATACCGTCGTCGTCAACGTCCAATCCCACGTCGATTCGTTGCCCGCCCAGGGGACAAACCGCGCCTGCGGGCTCGCTGGTTATAGAAATCAGCGGCTGAAGACCATCGCTTCCATCGTTTCCACTCTCTCCGTTGTCTCCGTTGCACAGGAAGTAGGTGGCTACGATTTCGTCGTCATCGAGAATGCCGTCTGCGTCTTGATCCAGTCCAACATCCATCCGCTGCCCGCCAAATGCGCAGGCGATTCCGGCGGGTTCTTCGGTGAAGTGGACGATGGGCTGCAAACCGGCGTAGCCAGGCTGCAGGACGCAGATGTACTCGGTGGAGGTGATCTCCGCCGGGTTGACTTCACCGTCCTGGTTCCAATCCAGTCCCACGTCGATTCGCTGGCCACCGTACACGCAATCTCCTCCCGACGTGACCTGGGTCACGGCCACCAGTGGAGGGGTGTCCGAGAGTCCCGGTTCGCCGTCGCAGACATATCGAGTTTCCGAGACTTCTTCTGTTTCCAGGGTGCCGCTCTGGTCGGAGTCGTAGCCGATGTCGATGCGCACGCCGCCGTAGGGGCAATCGGTGGAGGTTTCCACCTGAGTAACGGTGACTAGAGGCTGAAGGGCATCCACGCCGTCGATGCCGTCTGCGCCGTTGGTTCCATCTGCGCCGTCTGCGCCGTCTGCGCCGTTGCACAGGTAGTGAATGGAATCGGTTTCCAGACTGTCCAGGGAGCCGTTTCCGTTGTCATCGATGCCGATGGCAACTCGTTGGCCCCCGTGCACACAGTTGGTTCCAGGGACTTCCGGGGTCATGCGCACCAGCGGGTTGTCTCCGTCGATGCCGTCAGCGCCGTTACACACATACTGAACCGCCCCGATTTCGTTGGAGTCGAGAGTTCCGTTTTCGTTGTAGTCCAATCCGATTTGCATCTTCGTTCCACCGTGGATGCAGTGGATTCCGGAGGGTTCGTTGAGCAGATCGATGAGCACGGGAACCAGGGTGATGAATTCGTAGGCACCCAGAGTGCAATCTCCCACCGAGGACCGGGGTGCGCCTCGCTGGTCGAAGCTCAGGAAGTTCCCCAATGTGTCCATGCAGTCTCCAGTTCCGATGGCGGGTCCAGCGTCAACGCCGTGGGTCATGGTGGGACCGCCGTTGTCGGCCAAAGCGTGGAGCAGCGGGTCTCCCAGGATGTCGGTGGGGTCGTTGAAGACGATGCAACCCTGGTTGTTGGAGATGAGAACGCGGCGTTCCTGCAGAGGAGTTGCGCTGAGGAAGCAGTCGGGTCCTTCGAAGGCAGAGTTCATGGCGATAATGGAGTTTACAGCCGAGAGGTCGATGAGGCCCCCCAGTCCACCACCGATTGGAGCCTCGTTTCGAGTCACTGTAGCGTGGGAGAGGTGCATGTCCGGGTTCAGCGTTCCGTAGATGGCGCCCCCTTCTTCGGCAGCCTGGTTCTGGGTGACAGTGGTGTTGACAAATCGAGTGGTCGAGACACCGTTTGAACCCCAGGAGGCCCCCCCTCGAAGGGCTGTGTTTTCGATGAGGAGGCAGGAATCGAGAACCAGAGTGCCGTTGCTCTCCACCCCCGTCGCTCCCCCCTGGGTGCCAGCCCCATTTCCCTGGAATTTCGTTCGATGCACCACCACATCTCCCCCCGTGCACAGCAACCCGCCGGCGCTTCCTTCCGCCCAGTTGCTGTCGAACAGGCAATTCGAGAAGGTCGCCTCACCGGTCACCGCTGCGGCCCCGCCGTCCAGGGTTGTGGTGTTGCCGGTGAATCGAACCGACTCTGCCGTGAGGGTTCCCTTGACCAGGATTCCGCCTCCGTCTTCCCCGGCATCTACGTTTCGAATGGAGAGGTCGTGAAGGGAGAGGATACCTGATAGCGAGACTTCAAGGGCGCGTTCGGTGGTGCCGGTTGTGGTGATGATGGTGAACTCGTTTCCTTGTCCCAGGAGGTTGATTTCGGATGCGATGACGAGGGTTCCCTGGGTCAAGGTGTAGGTGCTGTCCATCAGATGAATGGAGTCCGGCCCGGTTTCCCCCGACACACAACCATCCACTTCAACGTTCTGAGTTGCTGCCTGGACCGCGTCTCGAAGGGTGCACGACGTGGTGTCAGCCAGCTCGTCCCCGGTACTGTTTACAACGATTTCAGCCGCAGGGCAAAGTGTCGGGGAGGACACCACAGCAGCGACAAACAGTGCAAAGAGAAGACCCCTTTTCCAAACGAATCGGTGCATGGACGACCCCCATTAAACGTGAGCAGCAGAGCTTTGATTGATGATTGTGAACTGACGGGTCAAAGTCAAGAGGAGTTCGTCGAAGCATGTTTCCCAAACCCGCATTCCATGCGCCGGGCGAGGCTGAACCGTCCACTTCGACTCGCACAACGTCATCCAACTCCACAAATCCATCCCAGTCGTTCCCAAGAAGGGAATTGACGTCACGCAAATTGCCATGATAGTTCTACCAAGAGGTCATAAGGGAATGAGAATCTTGAAGAAAGGGCACATGGCTGGCAGCGGTGAAGCTGGAATGTGCGGACGAAAGTCGTCTGTCTTCATCTCAATATGATGACTGTATAATCATTGTTAGGTTATGGAATGTTACGTTATGATATGATTCGAGATGCGATTGAAGTAGCGCTACAAAACGAAGGTTACGAGCCGGAGGGCCGTCGCAAAGAGATTGCGTTTCACATGACCGATTGGCTCGACGATTTGAAGAAGTGGCAGTCATTTTGTGACGATCCCAACTCCATGGACAGCAAGCAAGTCGAGGCTCTTCTGACTGCGTTTCTGTTGCATGTGCCCAATCATTTGGCGGCAGCATCGAAACTGATGTTGGGAGTCCCAGTCGCTGACATTTTCGAGGTGGGCGCACTTTCCAACGATGACTAGGTTCCTGGTACAGAAGGTGGATGGCGTCGGTTTTCGCTGACAGGTCTGCTTCTACTCTCACACCCACATTACCCACCCCATCCATCCAAAATGCGCCCGCAGGGCCACGGCTTTTTCCAGTCCATTGTGTTTAGCGCCCTGCGGGCGCTTGGTAGAACGAAACGTCCTTCTCGAAATCGCCGATCCGCATTCGGCGGTTAGTGCGACCCTTGGTGTTTCGGATTGCCTGCAACCGGCACTATCCGCTACCACCCCCACGAATCGTTCACCGCACGGTTTGCCGAGCGAATCTGTAAACCGAGGAGCCGTATGCGGGAAATCCGCACGTACGGATCTGTGGGAGCCCCGGGAAGGCAACGACCCGGGGCCACCCGGCCTTGGGAATTCGGGTGACAGAGGTTCCTCCTACCTATCCCAGGGTTCATCCCAATCCGCCTCTACTCGCACACCTACAGCGTGCGGGATTCTATTTGCATCGAGATCCTGGGGTACGCACACCAACAGCGTGCGCACCCCAGGCTACTCTACCAGCACGCCTACAGCGTGCGCATCGCAGCACCCGTGGCGCAGCGATGCTTGGAACCGTGGCATTCTCAACGTCCAGGATGCCGATTGTTCCTCGAACCTGACCCACCGCATCCATCAAAAAAGCGCCCTCACGGTCAAGGCATCTTCCTGTCCGTTGTGTTAAGCGCCCGCAGGGCCAAGGCAGTTTCAAGCCCAGGGGGGCGGCCTGCATCGGGCCGGCAACCTGGGGGAGCGTTGCACGGAATGGAACCGTCCTTTTCGGAATCGTTGCACGGAATGGAACCGTTCTCGTCGGAATCGTCGCGTGACAACCGGACGTCCATTTTTGAAATCGCCGATCCGCATTGGGCGGTTAGTGCGACCCTTGGTGTTTCGGATTGCCTTGGGGAACGGTTCCATTCGAGGCGACGCTCCCCCAGGCCCCTGGCCTGGGCTGGAAAAAGCCGTAGCCCTGCGGGCGCTTGGTAGAACGAAACGTCCTTCTCGAAATCGCCGATCCGCATTCGGCGGTTAGTGCGACCCTTGGTGTTTCGGATTGCCTGCAACCGGCACTATCCGCTACCACCCCCACGAATCGTTCACCGCACGGTTTGCCGAGCGAATCTGTAAACCGAGGAGCCGTATGCGGGAAATCCGCACGTACGGATCTGTGGGAGCCCCGGGAAGGCAACGACCCGGGGCCACCCGGCTCTAACCGATTGAAAAGACAGACGCCCTTTCTATCCATCCCAGGGTTCATCCCGAACCGTGAAGGACGTTGAAGCAGGTTTCCAAACCTCGCATGGAATGCGGGGACATGATCCCGCTGTAGCGGGATGCCCCCCGGCTGGAACCCGGGGTTGGGAAGTGCCGCAGTTGGACTCCACATTTGGGATGTTCCCACGCCCCCTCAGTTCGACCTACCCAACCAGAATCGTCCCAGCGACGAATCTCGGCTCGGGCGGGACCCCTCTCGGCAATCTCAGGAACGTATCCTGGATCTTGGCCAAGGCCAGTTCGAAGAGGACGGCCGCGAAGCGGTTGTCTTCCTTTTCGATGAAGCGTTTGAGGGCTTCTCGGAGGTTTGGGTTGATGACTCGGTCTCCGTCTTTTTGGGGGAGGAGGATGAGGTCGAGGACCTCGACGAGTTCGCTGGGGGGGATGGGCTCCATCCAGTGTTCTTTGCCCAGCATTGCGTTGATTAGGGCTGTTGCCATGAGGGTTGTATGGGTCACCGAGGGGCGCAGGTCGGTGGGAATCCTGTTGGCAAGGAGGAGGGGGTTTGGAGCCAGAATTTTGTCCACGAAATCTGCCACCCCTTTGGCCTGGTTGAGGGCGCCTTTGGTAATTCTCCAGT
>CALFHQ010000605.1 GCA_937876385.1 uncultured Pseudomonadota bacterium | reverse complement strand
GAGGTGGCCCCCGTGATTTCCCCAGAACAGATTAAGTTGTGCGTGTTTGATTTTGACGGAACCCTCGTGGACTCCATGGGAGCCTTCGCCGATCTTGCTGGGAAACTCATGGAGGAGGTCCACGGTGTGCCCTTCGACGAGGCCCGCCGAAACTACCTCGACACCTCCGGCGTCCCGTTTTACCAGCAATTGGAGATTCTCTTCACCGGGGATCCCAGGAATCCCGGTGTCGTGGAACGGTTCGAAAAGGGGAAGCTCGAGGGCTTCTTTGCCGAGCCCTACTTCGCAGATGTTCCCGATGCCCTGGGGCAGATTCAGGCTTCGGGTCGAAAGGTCGCCGTCTCCTCCAACAACTTCCAGGAAAACGTCGAAGAATTTGTCGCCGGCCACGCCGTTCCGTTTGACCACGTACTGGGCTTTCGCCCCGGGTTTGAGAAGGGGAAGGACCACTTCCAATACCTCATCGACCAGGAAGGAATACTCCCCGAGAGCATTCTATTTGTTGGCGACTCCTTGAAGGATGGTGAGCGAGCGCAAGGGTCTGGAGTCTCCTTTGCCGGCCGAATCGGAACCTTCACCAAAGCCCAGTTTCAAGCGAAATTCCCCAACTCTCCGGTGCTCAGCACGCTAAAGGATCTCGTGGTGTGGTTAAAACTGTGACCCTTCAACTCTCTTTGACCATGGACTTCAAACCGTCGAAGACATGGGTTGGCCTGACTTCGCTCTCGTCGAGCATGTCTTGGGTGGTCTCCCCAGATAACACCAGAGCGGAATCCACCCCGGCGTTGATGCCCACCTGGATGTCGGTGTAGAGCCTGTCCCCGATCATCAGTGTTTCTTCCGGTTTCACCCCAAACCGCAGCATCGCTGCCTGGATGAAGTCTGCGTTGGGTTTGCCCACAATTCGGTCGGGGCGTCGACCGGTGGACGCCTCGAACATTGCGATGAAGGCTCCCATGTCTGGGATGGGACCCTCTGGAGTTGGGCAGTTGAAGTCGGGGTGCGAGGCGATGTAGGGAAGACCGGACCGCACGAGCAAGGCGAAGGTCGAGATCTTCTCGTAGTCCAGGGTTGTGTCGTAGGTTAGTACGACGGCCTCAGGTCGATCCGAGGTGACCTCGAACCCGGCTTCTACGAATTGCTTGAGGACTGGAGGGGTTGCCACAACGTACAGGCGCTTCCACTGTCCCTCGTGGCGCAGCAACTCAATGGTGGCGTCACCGGATGTGAATACGTGTTGGGTTGAGGTCTTCAATCCCAAGCGGCCCAGCTTCTTCACATACTCGTCTCCCGTTTTCGACGAGTTGTTGGTCAAGAAGGAGTATGTCCCCCCGGCACTATTGACTTTGTCAATGAAGTCCAGAGCTCCGGGGAGCAACTGGTTGCCCAGGTAGAAGGTGCCATCCATGTCGAGGAGGTAGAGCTTGTAACGACGAAAGTCCATGGCTTCCCTTTGCCCTTTTGGGCGCACTGTTCGAGAACGGACGAGAGAGGGTAGGGGGCTACTTGTTGATAGAGACTCGCTCGACGTAGCGCCCCTCGGAGGTGTCCACTCGAATGACGTCCCCTTCGTTGATGAAGAGGGGCACCTGGACTTCCAGCCCGGTCTCCATGACCGCGGTTTTCGTCACGTTGGTCACTGTGTCCCCCTTGATGGCCGGCTCGGTTTGAACGATCTTCATCTCCATGTTTTTTGGAAGCTCCACCGAGATGGGGCGCTCGTTGAAGAACATCAGGCGCACCACCAGCTCTTCCTGGAGGTAGGTATCCGCCCCCCCCAGCCCGTCCCGGGAGACCATGTATTGCTCGTAGGTATCGGTGTTCATGAAGTGGAACATGTCCTCTTCATTGTAAAGGAACTGCACCTTGCGCATTTCGATGTCCGGGTCATCCAGATGCTCTCCGGCTTTGAACGTGAAGGACTGTGTTCCCCCGCCGAGGAGGCCTCTGGCCTTGACCTTCACCAGGGTGTTGCCCCCCCGGGCGGACGGCGATTGGAAAGAAACATCGGTGGCTTGATAGGGGGTTCCGTCGTGCAGAAATCGAACTCCCCGTTTTAGATCTGAAGTGCTGGGCATGGTCCTGGTTCCTCGCTCCTGGAATGAAAATCCACTCGTGCAAGGTAGGCCCACACCAGATGCTTGACGCACTCCTCGTGACGGGCCGTTTGCGGGGTGAAAGTAGCTTTCCACCCTCGATTAATCAAGCGTTTTGAGCTACCTTGGTGGTCTCGGCGGCTTCCACCCTGATTCGCCGTCGGGTTCCACCCACGGAGAACTGATGCACAGGCCCCTTCCTTTTCTCGCTTTCACCCTCCTTCTCGGATGCCTCGCCACAGCGGAAGCCCCCATTTTGCCGGAAACCACCGGCTTCCTTGATGCTGTGAGTGCCGAAACTCAGTTTGAGCCGGGGCCCGAAGGGGTCTGCTGGCCGACCCTTAAGTGTGCCTTTGAGAGAGGGTGCGATCTGTGGGATGAAGGGTGTCTTGTGGCTTGCGTGGACGACACTGCAAGGTTTCGAAATTCCGAGTTCGCTTCCCTGGTCGCCTGCGCCAATTCCTGTCGTGGAGCCTTCGGCGACGATGACTACGGCGACTGCATCTTCTGCTCTTGCGTCCCGGAGCTGTCCCAATGCCTCGAAGGGGTTGCAGCGGGCAAGTCCTCTTGTAGCGAGGCCCTCCAGACGGCACACCACGACTGCTACCCGCAGGGAAGTCAGGTTCCCTCCTTTCTTTGCGTCGCCAACGCCGGGGCAGACGCCACCAGTGGAACATCCCTCGAAGACCTGTTTGTGTGGATGTATGGGTTGTGCGATGGCCAACACCTGCTTCCTGGGTTGACTCCAGAGGTTCCCGGGGCCTCTTTGGAGACCGTCGGTTGTTTTGGGGGAGAAAGCCCTCAAGGAAGCTGCGCTGATTGGAGCACCTGCGTTTGGACCCATTGCGCTTCCCACGAATCCGGGTCGTTGGACCACCATCGCTGCCTCATCGACTGTTGGGCGGAACTCTCCCAGGATGCCATCGGGCAGGCCGTCAAGGTGGTGTCCTGCATTGCCCAGACCGGACAAGACCCGTGGTTTGATGCCGGCGATCCAGTCAGAGAACAGTGTGTTGAGGGAGGCAGTAGGTAGGAGGCAGTAGGCAGGAGGCAGGAGGCTGGAAGCTGGAAGCTGGAAGCTCCTCCTAAACAGGTTCTTGTTGGTTCCCAATCAAACAGGGTCAGGTTGGCCAGTGAG
>CALFHQ010000604.1 GCA_937876385.1 uncultured Pseudomonadota bacterium | reverse complement strand
CATTGGCGAAGGGGTGTGCAGAGGGGCATTTGAAACGCCGAGAGGAATTGGGATTCCCGCTGTTGTCGGTGAAATGGGAGCGAAAATGAGCGCAATATTACGACGAGATTTTCTGCTGGAGGTGGGTACCGAAGAGATTCCCGCCCGGATGGCTCACAAAGCTTCGCAGGATCTGAAGACTCTGTTTACCAAGGAGCTTGCAGGGGCTCGCCTGGAGGCTGAAGGAATGGAAGCAGACGTCACTCCGCGGCGTCTTGTTTTGCGGGTTTCTGGTCTCATGGAGTGCCAGCCTGACGTTGTAGAGTCCCGACGAGGGCCGGCGGTGAAGATTGCCTTCGACGACGCAGGGAATCCGACCAAAGCAGCGATGGGGTTTGCCCGGAGCGTGGGTGTGCAGGCGCAAGAGCTTGAGCGCAAGGAGGTGAAGGGGACGGAGTATCTCTTCGCCACGGTGGAGCAGGCGGGGGAGTCGACTGCCACATTGTTGGCTCAGATGCTGCCCCGAATTCTGGGCTCTCTTCGATTCCCGAAGTCCATGCGGTGGGGCACCATCAAGGAGCCCTTTGTTCGCCCGGTACACTGGCTTCTGGCGCTCTTTGGTGATGAGGTCATCCCCTTTGAGTACGCTCAGATCTCATCTGGGAATCGGACCCAGGGTCACCGATTCATGGGGCAACGAGGGTGGCTCGAAGTGACTACTCCGGCGGATTATCCTGGAGTGATGAAGAAGAACTTCGTGATGTTCTCTCCAACAGAGAGGAAGGAATCCATCGAAGCGGGGTTGGCAAAGAAGTCGAAGGAGTTGGAGTTGTCCATTCTTCCTGATTCCGGGCTGCTGGACACGGTCACCCACCTGGTGGAATACCCTGTAGTGATGGCCGGTGCCTTCGACGAGCGCTTCCTTGAGATGCCTGACGAAGTGCTTATCACGGCTATGCGGACCCATCAGAAGTACTTTGCGTGTGAGAAGGACGGGGGGTTGGCGAACCATTTCCTCTTTGTCTCCAACACGAAGCCGGTAGACGAGTCGGTGGTGGTGCGAGGCAACGAGCGAGTGCTGGGAGCGCGTCTGTCGGACGCCTTCTTTTTCTACAGTGAAGATCGCAAGAAGTCTCTGGAGTCTTTCGTTGAAGGCCTCCAGGGGCAGACGTTCCTCCGAGGGATGGGCACGATGCTCGACAAGACCCGTCGCCTGGAGAATCTCGCCGGAGAGTTGGCCGAGAAGTTGTTCCCCGCAAACGCCGAGAACGCTCGAAGAGCGGCGATGCTCTGCAAGGCGGATCTCTCCACGTTGATGGTTGGGGAGTTCCCGGATCTTCAGGGGCGTATGGGGCAGGATTACGCCGAATTGGACAAGGAGCCTGAGGCGGTATCGAAGGCGATCTTCGAGCACTACCTTCCTCGTCAGGCCGGTGACGACCTCCCCGAATCTCCAGAGGGGATGGCGTTGTCTCTCGCCGACAAGATCGACTCCATTGCCGCTTGCCATCACCTGGGGCTGATTCCGACGGCAACGAAGGATCCCTATGCGCTGCGGAGGGCTGCGTTGGGATGCGTGCGGATCATGGCAGAGCGTTCCCTTGCTTTGTCTCTCCCCGAGTTGGTGGGTTCGGGGGTAAAGAACCTGTCGGCACCTCCAGAAAAGCTGGAGGAGCTTGTTGGAATCATCGTGACGTTCATGGTGGGTCGTCTTCGCAACTGGCTCGCCGGAGACTTCCCGACGGAAGTGGTGGACGCTTGCCTTGAGGCGGGTTCGGACTACCCTTACGACGTTTTGGAGAAGACTCGTTCCGTGGCTCGTCTTCGAGACCGCAGCGACTATGAGGATCTGGTTCATCCCTTCAAGCGAGTGATGAACATCACGAAGGGGCAGCAGGTGGATGGAGAGTTCGACCCCTCCATCGCCAATGAGGATGCCGAGAAGGTATTGTGGAGCTCTTTCCAGGACAAGCGAGCGGACATTCAAGGGGCTTTGGACTCTCGTCGATACGACGACGTTCTGCAGAAGCTTCTGGAGTTGAAGCCGGCCATCGATGGGTACTTCGATGCAGTTCTGGTGATGTGTGAAGACGAAACCGAGAAGGCCAACCACTTGGCGATGTTGTCCGAGATCAGCGCCTTCTTCCTGCAGTTCGTCGACTTCACAAAGATCCTCGTTTAGCAATGATGCCCCTTGCCCAGACTCAGCCTCCCACGTTGGAAGGGTTGATTCTCCTAGTCGCCATAGCGGTGGCTCTCGGGTTTGTGGTTCTGGCCTTCCTTCTGCACAAGACGGCGACTCAGGTGTCTCGGGAGTGGAGGAAGCTGGTTCGAGCGTTCAGCGTCATCTGCCTGGTCCTCGCCGGGTTATCTTTCGGGTTTGCGGTGGTAGAGATGGCGTTTCGAGTGGCAATACCTGGGGGCTACTTCAAGGTCCCGCCCAAAGAGGCGACAACCCCCGACGCGCTGCTTGAGGAGCTCCCCAACAAGAGGGTTTACTGGTGGTACAAGGGCACCAGAGGGTTTGACGACCAGGGTTATCGGGGTGGATTCGAGAAGCCGGTGGACAACAGCCTGCGTGTGGTCTTCCTGGGAGACTCCGTGACGTACGGGGTGCGAGTTCCCTACGAAGAGACCTTTCCAGAGTTGCTCATCTCGGCCCTCAAGAAGCGCTGCAGCAGGGTTCAAAGCTGGAACCTGGCGGTCCCTGGCTTCAGCACGCTTCAAGAGCGGATCTCCTTTGAACGAAGGGGTCTCTCCGTGAAACCCGATTTGGTGTTGGTGGGAGTGGTTCCAAATGACCTTGTGCAGTTCATGGTCATCGGCGGGAATGCCTACAACATCCTGTTGAAGGACGACCAGGGCGTTCCCGTTTTCAGGTTCCTTCCCCTCCCCGACTCGGTGAATCGCTACCTCTTTCGGCACTCCGCCTTTTACCAGTTCCTGACCTTGACCGGGATGTCTCTGGAGAGAGAAAACGAGCGAAAGCGAAAGACTGAAATCGACTCGGTACTCGACGACCTGGCCCTCATCGAAGAGCATTGCCGGGAGCTTGACGCATCGTTGGTGCTGGTCTTGTTCCCCACCATGGAGGGAGATCTCACAGCCCCGCCTGCTGAAAGCGAAGGGAAGTTCTATGGGGCCATCAAGGAGTGGGCAAAGGGTCGCCCGGAGATCGCCTTGTGGGACTTTCGAGGCTACCTGGCACAGTTTGACCTGGCCGAGTTGAAGCTTGACCCGTGGCATTTCACATCGAAGGGACACGCCATCGTTGCCGACGAGCTTCTAAGAAGGCTTTCCGCCCTGGGATTGCCCGGCTCGGCTTGCAAGGAGAAGCCATGACCTGGATTCGAGTCGCGCCTCTACTGTTCCTGGTCATGTTGGTGCTGCCCGCATCGGCGAAGGGGGCACCGACGGACCGCTGGGTGGGAACCGACAAGTGGATGCACGGGGCAATGTCAGCTTCCATTGCGCAGCTCACCTTCCTCACAACCGACGCTCTATCTCCAGAAGAGCAACGCAGCTACCTGCCGGTCACCGTCGCCGTCGGAGGGACCTTTCTCATCGGCCTCGGGAAGGAAGGGATGGATGCCATGAACGGCGGGACGTTCAGCGGCAAGGATCTCTTGTGGGATCTTGGGGGAACGTTGTTGGGCACTGGAATTTCCTGGCTGATGGTGTTCTTGCTGACTCAGTGATCGGTCTTCTTCATGAGCAAATAGGTGACGGTCATCAGGCCGAAGTCGTAGGTCCACTGGTCCAGGAGTTTGCGGGGGGCTCTTGGGGCCTTACGGGGAGGGGTGACATAGGTGATTCCCGGCACCAGCCCTCTGATGGATGGGATTTGCGGTGCAGCGACTCTTGGGGTGGATGGACCAATGACCTCCCGCAATGGGCTTGTCGCTGGTGTCTGGGTTCTTTCCTTCGTTTCCTCCACCAGCTTTCTTGCCAGGGCACGTCCATCCTCGGACAAGAAGAGGTCGAGATCCCTTTTCTGGTGGTTCGCGTAGCCCCATTGAGAGGGGTGTCCCCTGAAATTGTTGACCTTGCGTTTCTTGACCAGTCGCTTCGCCACGAGGCGATTGAGGGTTCGGGTGAAGACTCCCTGAAATTTCGACGTGGCTTTGGACTTGCCTGCCACGGGCGCCGGCATTGTTTCATCCCGTCGTCTGGCCATGTGGAACAGGGCGTGGCTTCGAATCGTGCCCTCTTTGAGTTCCCCTTTGAGGAATCGCAGTTCGGCTCGATACAGTTCCGTGAGGAGCTCTTTCTCCAGGGGGGTAAGGGCGGGGGTCACTTCGCCACCACCTTGAAGCGGCTTCCGGCCAACTCGTAGGTTCGCTTTGAAACCGACTCTTCTTTCAGGAGAGTACGTGTGAAGTCCTTGTTGATTCGAAACGTCCGTTTGCCTCTCTCCACCTGGATTTCCACCCGTCCATCTGCGTTGGTATCGACGAATTCCACCCGCTTGAACTGCGCCTTATCAACCAGCGCACCGGGGCCATCATCAAGAGTCCTTGCGGTCCAGAGGAAGCGCGTTCCGCTGGGACCAAAGTCCACCACTGCCAGATCTCGAAACTGGTACCCTCCGGTAGCGGCGGACTCCACTTCGATGACCAATTCGAGAATGGAGTCCCCTTGGACGTCCAGGGTCTGGTGTCTGGTGATGGTCCCATCTGAGGCTTGCATCGCTGTCTGTCTGAGCACCTTTCCGGGATTCTCCGGGGTTCCGGCAAAGAGGGCCGCGCCGACGTAGGTTCCCTGTCCTTCGGGGGCCCCCGGGTCGGTTGCGCGAACGAACACCACGAACCCTTTGACCCCTTTGAGGAAGGGGCCGGTGTGGCTCACTGTGGAGATGTCGACGTTTCCCGGCTGGATTGGGAAGGGGGCAGTGGCATGGGTGCCTTTCATCTCGAATCGGTACCAGAACGCCCTGGGCTCCGCACGGGATGCCGTGATACTCCCTCCAAAAAGGGCGGTTGCCATTTTCTGGGCAGCGTGCACCTCCACCGAGACATCCCGAGAAACGGCGGGCTCCCGGACCTGTCGAGGAAGGGGGTCCAGTTGAGGGGAATCCGGGAGGTCGGGAAGGGTCGGGAGTTCGAAATCACCTGTCGGGCCCTTTGGAGCTGCGTTCTGGGGCGTGGGGCTGGTCTGCTTGCTTGCAGTTTGTGCCTTCTCGCTTGCGTTGTTCCCCCCAATTGATGCCATCCATTGCCGCATGTCGGAGACATGCTCGTCGACGCGGTCCTTGAACCGAGAGTCTGAATGGTAGGCAAGGAATGCACCGACGGCAACCAGAGGAACCATCACGGCAAGTACAACTCCAAACCGTCTCTTTGCCCCCTTCTTGCCCTTCTTTCGGGTCCGGGCTGGGGACTTCCTGGCCTTCTTCGGGGCGCCCATGAACTCACCTCACGTCGCAATCAGTCGGAAACCAGGGTACCACCCTTTGGAGGAACCACAAGAATGTACCTCGCCCGTCACCCCCTAGAGCGACCACAATCAAACCACACAAATCTTGACCCGATCGGCCCTGGGTACTATGCTTCCAAACCGAAAGAAACGACCCCGTAAGGTCTATCAGGTTGGAGGAACAAGCGAAATGATCTCAAAGAAAGGCAAAGTCCTATTTTCCTCGGAGTCTGTTACCGAGGGCCATCCCGACAAAGTGTGTGATCAGGTTTCAGACGCAGTGTTGGATGCTATTCTCAAAGACGATCCCGCAGGGAGAGTTGCGTGTGAGTGCCTGACCACTACCGGCATGGTGATGGTCGCCGGGGAAATTACGACGAATGTCTACGTCGATATTCCCCAACTCGTACGGGACACCGTCAAGAACATTGGGTACACCAACGCTGACTACGGATTGGATTACAAGTCGTGCGCCATCCTCACGGCCATCGACCGACAGTCGCCTGACATCGACATGGGCGTCTCGGAAGGTGCCGGCATGTTTGGCGAGCAGGGTGCTGGCGACCAGGGACTGATGTTCGGGTACGCTACCAAAGAAACGCCGGAGCTCATGCCCCTCCCCATTACGTTGGCGCAGAAGCTCACGATGAAGCTCGCCCAGGTTCGAAAGGAAGGACAGTTGGACTTCCTGCGACCGGACGGCAAGTCTCAGGTCACCATCGAGTACGAAGACGGCATTCCCAAGCGAGTGGAAGCCATCGTGGTGTCCTCTCAGCATGATCCCGAACCCAGCTACGACGACATTCGCCACGGCATCGTGGAGAAGGTCATCCGCCCGGTAGTCCCCGAGAACCTCATCGATGACGAGACCAAGATCTTCGTGAACCCCACGGGTCGTTTCGTGGTGGGCGGTCCCCAGGGTGACACCGGGGTGACTGGACGCAAGATCATCGTCGACACGTATGGTGGTTGGGAGAGTCACGGCGGTGGTGCCTTCTCCGGAAAGGACCCCTCCAAGGTGGACCGCTCCGCCTCCTACTTCGCCCGCTATGTGGCGAAGAACGTGGTGGCAGCAGGGCTGGCTGACGAATGTTCCGTGCAGGTTGCTTACGCCATCGGCGTAGCCCATCCTGTGGGAATCCGAGTGGAGACCTTCGGCACCGGGCATCTTCCCTCGGCACAGATCGAAGCGTTGGTTCGAAAGAACTTTGACTTCCGTCCCAAGGCCATCATCGAGAAGCTTCAGCTCCTCCGCCCCATCTACTTGAAGACGGCAGCGTACGGCCACTTCGGTCGAAACGAGCCCGAATTCACGTGGGAAGCAACGGACATGGCCGAAGTGCTGGCCCGCTCCCTCTAAACAGGGTCATCTCGACCAGCGATCATCCCCGCAAGCTTCGTCAGTCGGCTCATGGCTTGCTCGAAGTACCCAATGTACGCCTCCGCCGCCATGTGCGCCGACTTCCTTGCCTCCGGGGCGCTCACTGCCCGAGCCAACCCTGTTTGATTGTCGATCAACAAGAGATTCGTTCGACAGATTCACGTTTCCACGCCCCACCATACGGGTTATAATCCCCAAAACGGGCTCGCACACCGAGGTCTCCCATGTCGTATCGTTTCGTCATCAAGCGCATCGCCAGTCGGGCGCTGAGTTCAGCCGTCGCACAAGGGCTGCTGAAGTTGGACACCGATGCGCTGTGGGATCGGTTCGTGCGAGGCGAGAAGCTCCCTTTGGAGCAGCTTGAGACCCTGAAGGCGGATGTGGAAGAGACCCTTCGGACGGTGGAAGCCAGAGGTCGCCAGGAGCGGGAGATGATGATGGAGGCTCTCAAGGAGTTGGCCAATCAGATCCTGCGAGGAGGACGACCCAGGTGAACCCCGTCTACGGCTTGTTCCGCTTTCCCAGTTCATACCGAAAGTTTCGTCGCTTCCGACAGATCGTCGGCGTGCTCGCCAAGCATGGATTTGCCGACATGGCAAAGCGCACCGGACTGCGACGTGCCTGGCTGGGCATGAAGCTCATCGTCTCTTTGGGGAAATGGAAGGGGCAAGATCCCCTCTCCACGGGTGAGCGATTGAGGATGGTCTGTGAGGAGTTGGGGCCGACCTTCGTGAAGTTCGGACAACTGCTGGCCAGCCGAGCAGATCTCCTTCCCCAGGATGTCACGACGGAGTTGGCTCTTCTTCAGGACCGTGTGGCCCCGTTCCCGTACGAGGAAGTACGCCAAACCATTGAGGACCGATTTGGTGTTCAAGTGGCAGACATTTTCAAAGAGTTTGACGAAACTCCCATTGCGGCTGCCTCCATCGCTCAGGTTCACCGTGCCACTCTCCACGACGGCACCGTGGTTGCGGTCAAAGTTCGCCGACCCAACATTGAGAACCTCGTCCTGCGGGATCTGGAGGTTCTGCACTCCCTGGCCGTGTACATCGACGGCCAGATGCCGGAGCTGTCCCATCTCCACTCCGCCGAATTGGTGGATGAATTTGCCCGGAACGTCACTCAGGAGATGGATTTTCGAGGAGAGGTGCGCAACATGGAGCGCTTCTCTGCCAACTTCGAGAACGACCCGGACATTCGGATTCCGGCGGTAGTGCATCAGTTCAGTTCGGTCGATGTCATCACCATGGACTTCATCGACGGGGTCAAGGTCACCAACGCAGCGGAGATCGCTTCCCTTCCCATATCGCCCGAGCAGATCGCCCGGGTGGGAACTCGGGTTCTTCTCAAGTCCGTCTTCGAAGATCGTTTTTTCCACGCCGACCCCCACCCGGGAAATTTCCTGGTCACCCGGGACGGACAGGTCTGCTTGCTGGACTTCGGGATGATGGGACATGTCGAGGAGTCCCGTATGGAGGAGATGCTCTCCTTCATGGTCGCCCTGGTATCCAGCGACTCCGAGATGCTGGTTCACACGATTCTCCAGGCGGGGCTGGCGCCCGAAGAGCTCAACGAGCGTTCTTTCCGTCGAGATCTGGAGTTGATGATGGCCCAGTTCTCCACGTGCACTCTGGAAGATCTCAACATTGAGCAGCTCCTCCGCCTCGCCACCGACGTCATCTTCCGCCATCGAATTCGCCTCCCCGCTGACCTGCTGATGGTGGGTCGAGCCATCACCACCATGGAAGGGATCGCTCACGACATCTACCCTGCCTTTGTTCCTCTACAGGCGGTTCAGCCGTACCTCATGTCTCTGTTCCTCAAGCGGGCCCTGGATCCGACCCAGCACACCGGGTTGGTGATCGATGCGCTCCTTGACTGGGGTACGTTCCTTCGCAACCTGCCCAACGAGCTTCCCCCCATTTTGAAGCGCCTCGGCAAGGGGGAGTTCAAGGTCGTATTGACAGAGAAGCCCCACCCGACGGCCCTGCGAGAGAGCAATCGGCGAACCAATCGTCTCGTGGCGGGAATCATGGGTGTGTCTGGGTCTTCCCTGTCGATCTACTGTCTGGAGCACTGCACGGTGCTGCCTGGGTGGGTCTCAGCTACATTTCTGGCGGGGTCCGTCTCCTTGAGCCTCTGGGTGGTCGCAAGCCTCCTTCGAAGAGACGGCCTGTAACCTACGGCTCGGGCATCTAAACAGGGTCATCTTGACCAGCGATCATCCCCGTGAGCTGCGTCAGTCGGCTGATGGCTTGCTCGAAGTACCAGATGCACGTCTCCGCCGCCATCTGCACCGACTTCCTTGCTTCCGGGGCGCTCACTGCCCAAGCTGACCCTGTTTGATTGTGAATCGGCAAGATTCTGTTTAGAGGTCCCCGAAGAACTCCGGGACGAGGCTCTCGGTCTCGGGGAAAATGTTTCCTCTGGCGAAGATTCCAACAGGGTCAAAGACGCTCTTGACAGCTCGCATGGCTTCGATAACAGTGGGTGGATAAGCGTATCGGAGGAAATCCCGCCTGGTCTTTCCGATTCCGTGCTCTCCCGAGACGGTTCCGCCCATTTCCACCGCCCTTTGGCACCACCGATGCGCCAACAGCTTCAACCGCACCACCTCTTCCAGACTCCGTCCTCGCATGAAGATGTGGGGATGTCCATTGCCCACATGACCGTATCGAGCGAGAAGATCCACTCCACTTTCCCGGGCGGTCTCTTCCACAAACGACATGATCTCCAGGAGACGCTGGCTCGGGACGGCAAACTCCGTGGACACCTTCAGTCCCCCAGCCTCATGGTAGCGCTTCGCCTCCACATTGCCCGACTCAGGAACCAGATGTCGAAGCTCTCTAATCAGTCTCTTGTCCGCGTCGGTGGAAGCCACCAGGGTTCCGTCGACCATGGCCTCGTGCCCCTTCAGGGGAAAGACCCGTCGCTCCAGGGTCTCTTCCAGTCCCCCCTCTGTTTCATCGAACTCAAGGTACAACCCGCTGCCAGCGGTGATTGGGATGTCCGGCTTCGAGGGGTGGGCCGCCACGTAGTTCAAGGCCTGCCGGTCAAAGAGTTCAACGCATCTGGGATTGCCAAATATGGAGCCACTCCGATAGCCCACGGCCACCTTGAGGGCGTCGCTCAGCGTTGGGAAGAAGACCACCACGGCGATGAAGGGGCCGGGATCTTGAACCACTCTCAGCCACGCTCGTGTGATCACCCCCAAAGTTCCCTCGGAACCCACGAAGAGGTCCACTGGATCCTGGAAGGGGCCGTATCCGGCTGTGTTCTTGTCTGGGGTTCTTCGCCAGAAGGTTTGGGTTTCCCCTGTCCCGAACACCACTTCAAGGCCCTCCACCCACCGGCGGGTCATTCCCCACCGAAACGTTCGAGCCCCCGAGGCGTTGGAGGCGATGTTGCCGCCGATGGAGCATTCATTCTCGCTGGTCGGGTCTGGAGGATAGTACAGTCCTTCCGTCGCCACGGCCCGTTTGACTTCTGCCGTAATGGTGCCTGGGAGGACCTCCACGAGCATTCTTTCGCGGTCAATGTCCACCACTCCCGTCAGTTTCCGAGTGGACACAACCCAGTCGTCTTGCGGCACAGCGGCTCCTGTAGTGGCGGTTTGCTCCCCCACCGGCAACAGCTTTCGCCCCAGCCCTGCGCACTCTCGAACGATCTGCTGTACATCGTAACTGTCTGCGGGGCGAGCGAGGCCCGGACAAGACCCCTTTACCCCCGACTCGTCGCTGAGGACGGTGGCCAGGGTATCCACATCTCGGTTCCAACGTGCCATGCAATTTCTCCCGGAGCAATCCAGGACGCCACGCTACCAAAGGGTGAGGTGCTTGTCCACCAGGGTATTTCATCTGAGTCCACGGCTCACGCTGTAGTTCAACGCACCGGTTTGCTACCGGGTCAG
>CALFHQ010000603.1 GCA_937876385.1 uncultured Pseudomonadota bacterium | reverse complement strand
AACCCCATTGAGACCTGCGGCGACGGCGCCTGCTCTACTGGAGAGACCTGCTCCAACTGCCCTGCCGACTGCGGTGAATGCCCGAGCGGCGGCGAATGCTGTGAAATCAACGAGACGGCCGGATGCAACGATCCGGTGGTGCAGGGTTGTGTCTGCGAACTCGACAGCTTCTGCTGCAACGTCGTCTGGGATGAGACTTGCGTCATCGAGGTTCAGGACTTCGACTGCGGTGTGTGCGACGGCTGCGTACCGGAATGTGGCACCAACAAGTGCGGCCCCGACGGCTGCGGAGGAACCTGCGGCACCTGCCCCCCCACTCAGAGCTGCCAGAACGGGCAATGCGTGTCTGGTTGCACCCCCGTTTGCGACGGAAAGGAGTGCGGAGATGACGGCTGCGGTGGCACTTGCGGCTCCTGCAGCCCCGGAAAGACTTGCGAAAACTTCAAGTGCGTTGCTGTGTGTCAGCCCGATTGCTCGGGGAAGCAGTGTGGCGATGATGGGTGCGGTGGCACCTGCGGCTCCTGCCCCATGGGTTGGATCTGCCAGACCGGTCACTGCACCAAAGATTGCGAACCCGATTGCTCGGGGAAACAGTGTGGCGATGATGGGTGCGGCGGATCGTGTGGTTCATGCCCCTTCGGTTTCTCCTGCGTGGACGGCCACTGCAACCAGGGGTGTGTCCCCGATTGCGAAGGAAAGCAGTGCGGCGACGATGGGTGCGGGGGCACGTGCGGCTCTTGCCCCATGGGTTGGATCTGCCAGACCGGTCACTGCTCGAAAGAGTGTGAACCGTCATGCTCGGGCAAGCAGTGCGGCGACGACGGTTGTGGGGGGAGTTGCGGAAGTTGCGACCCCGGAGATTACTGCAACCTTCAGGGGCACTGTGTCTCTGAGTGCAAGCCGGAATGTGATGGCAAGCAGTGCGGAGCCGACGGATGCGGCGGCTCTTGCGGTAGTTGTGGTTTTGGCGAGGCGTGCGAAGACTTCAAGTGTGTTGGGAGCTGCTCCCCCGATTGTTCCGGCAAGCAGTGCGGAGACAACGGGTGCGGAGGTTCCTGCGGAGCCTGCGGTTCCGGTCGCGTTTGCACAGACTATCAATGCGTGAACGCCAACGGGTGCACTCCAGACTGTGAAGGGAAGGAATGCGGCTCGGATGGTTGCGATGGAACCTGCGGCACATGCGCCACAGGGGAGAAGTGCGACGAAGAGATTTTCCTGTGCACCGACGATCCGGCATCAGACACGGATGTCATTGGAACAGGGGATAGCCAGGACGGTTGCCCCGACGGGTACGAGCTGTTGTATGGCAAGTGTGTCCCCGGAGCAAAAGAGACCCCTGTGGAGGACCTCAAGGCCTCTGGTGGGTGTACATCGGCCCCCGGTGCCCCTCTCCCCCTTTCCTCTCTCTGGCTTCTCCTGGCAATGTTCGGACTGGCCTGGACCACCATGCGTCGCAAGCACTCCAACTGAACCAATTTCCCCCCTTCCCATTTTGCACTTTTCTCTTGACCTCCCCCCCGCCCGGTGATAAAGAAGTGCACCTGTTGCTGCGCCGTGTAGGCGTCGTAGCAGTTGACAGGCGAGGGGGCTTTTGTCATACTCGTCAGGTTTGAAAGTCAGGCGCGTAGTTCAGTGGGAGAACGCTACCTTGACACGGTAGAGGTCGGCGGTTCGAAACCGCCCGCGCCTACTTCCGGGAGACCGACAGCGACCCAGCCCCTCGCCGTTGGAAACCCTTTTTGTTGACCCCAACACGAATAGTTGTGCATGAGAAAAGGTGGAGTAGGGAACAGACGGCCCGAAAAGGCCAAGAATGAACCTCGAATCGGTCGTGAAATTCGCGCTCCCCGCGTTCGCGTCATCGCTGATGACGGTGAACAGTTGGGAATCCTCGACACGAGGGATGCGCTTGACGCGGCGGAACAACGAGGACTCGACCTGGTTGAAGTAAACCCCAACGGGCGTCCGCCAGTCTGCAAGTTCATGGACTGGGGGAAGTTCAAGTACGCCCAGAAGAAGAAGGCCGCCGAGGCCAAGAAGCGGGTGCATCAGATGATCATTAAAGAGATCAAGATGCGGCCCAAGACGGATGAGCATGACTTGGAAACCAAAGTCAAACACATCCGCCGCTTTTTGGAAGAGGGGGATGGGGTGAAATTGACCATGCGTTTCCGTGGCCGGGAGATCATCTATGCTGAACAGGCCATGGAGATGTTGAAAGGGGTAGCGGAGGCCGTGGAAGACATCGGCCAGGTTCGAACCCGCCCCAACCTCGAGGGACGAAACATGTCAATGGTCGTCGTTCCCCCGACAAAAAAGTGAGAACAGAGAGGTTATCTCAATGAGTAACAAGGTAAAAGTCAAAACACATCGAGCCACCAAGAAACGGCTGCGAATCACGAAGCGTGGAAAGGTGATGTCGAACAAGAAGGCCGGTGCCAGTCACCTCCTTTCGCACAAGTCCCGAAAGCGCAAGCGACGTCTGAAGACTTCCACTGTGCTTCCGCACGGGGCCCCCGCTGTCAAGAACATTCGCAAGCTGCTCCCGAACGGATAACGAACGGGTAATAGGAGGAACCAATGGCTCGCGCAAAACGTGGTTTTAAGGCAAGAAGAAGAAGAAAGAAGATCCTCAAGGCAGCCAAAGGATTTGTTGGTCGCCGGAAGAATACATATCGAGTTGCTCATGAGACCGTGCTCCGTGCCGGCGTCTATGCTTACATCGGACGCAAGCAGAAGAAACGGCAGTACCGAGGCATCTGGAT